>JAGBAW010000012.1 GCA_017938725.1 Bacilli bacterium
TAAAACCTTTTAAGCTTAGAGCTTATATTAAAGGTCTGTTTATTTTGTGTTAAATTAATTATATAACAGTTTTAAATTTTTGAGTGTTTTCTCTTTTTTTTATATAATTTTACATTTTCCCACATCTAGTTTACTACATCAAAAAGTTAAGTTTAATTGACTATATGTTAAATAAATAGTAAACTATTATTAGAATTAAGGAGATATTATGATAAAAAAAGAAGAAGCTTTAGAAAATATAGAAAAAAATCATAACTGGTCACTATATGATGAAATTTATGATAGAAATAAAAATGGTTTAAATAGAATAGCATTATTTTATAGAGGTACAAAAATTACTTATGGTCAAATGTTTAAAAAGATGAAAGAATATGCTTCATCTTTATCAGCCAAAGGAATAAAAGCTGGTATGGAAATACCTGTATGTATGAATAATACACCAGAGTTTGTATATTTACTTGGAGCTGCAAGCATACTAGGTGTTAAATTAAATATATTTGGTGAAGAATTTGATGAGGAATATATAACTGAAATTATAAATGAATGTAATAGTGATGTAATATTTGTTAGTGATGATAAATATGAACACATAAAAAATTCAATAAATAAGTCAAATGTAAATAACATAGTAATGACATCATTATGTGATTCATTGAAAAATGGTGAAGATGCATATGAAAAATTTGATAAACCTTTCTATGATTTTAAAAATAAAGTCCAAGAGTATAAAAAAGAAAATAATAATATAGAAAGTATTACAGAGTTCTCATCTAAAAAAGCTCCATATGTTAAACATGAGGCAAATTTAGAAGAAGAATTTACAACTACATACTCAAGTGGCTCTACAAATTCACAAAGACCTAAGGGAATTGTTCATAAAAATAGAAGTTATGTTACTATGGGAATATTTCATGATCCAAATATATCAGGAACTCCATCAATGAAGAATTTAAGAGTACTTGCTCAAATACCTACTCATTCAAACACAGAGGTACAATCATGTATAACAGATGGATTAATTCAAGGATCTACTATATGCCTAGAACCTATATATAATAAAGAATTCTTTATGTATAGTTTATTAATTAATAAAACAGAGTTTTCATGTGGTACAAGAAGTTTTTATGTGCACCTAGCAAAGCAAATATTGGAATTAAAAAAACAGGGAATTCATGTTAAACTTCCATATCTTGCAGCACCTATGTCTGTTGGGGAACCTCTTAGTAAGGGTGAAGAAAAACTAATTAATAAAATGCTTAGGGTGACAAATGCTGGAACTAAATTTACACATACACCAAAATCAGTTGTATGTGTATCAGTTGCTGGAGGGGATTGTGAACACGGTGGAATTTTCTTCATAATGTTTAGAAATTTAATGAATAAAGTAAAAAGAATGCCAAAAGATGAGTATGATATTTTAAGAACATATAGTATGGTTGATATAAAAGTATTAGATAAAGATGGTAATGTATTAGAAGATGGAAAAATAGGTAGAATGTATGCTTCATCTAAAACTAATATGAAAGAATATAGAAATAATGAAAAAGCAACACAAAAAGCATTTAAAACTATTAATGGTAAAGAATATCTTGATTGTAGTGTATATGGATATAAAGATAAAAAAGGTTATATACACGTAAAAGGAAGAATGAATGAATTTACAGATGAATTACCAGGTTTTTCAATAGCGGATGAAATATTAAAAGATACAAAAAATGTATTATCATGTGAGGTTATACCATTACATGATGAAAATGATAATCTTGTATATGCTGCACATATTGAGATGCAACCAGGTGTTAATCCAACACCAAGGTTATTAAAAGCAGCTATAACCAGGTGTAAAATAAAATATGGAGAAGAAATATCTGATAAAGTAGTATTTAGAATTAGGAGTAATAAAGAATCATTCCCAACTACTGGATGTGGTAAAAGATCAAATAAAGAGTTAGAAAAAGAAGCTCTTGAAAATTGCATAAGACCAATCGTTACTACAAATAATAAAAATGGATATTTTATATCACATGATGAGTATTTTGATAAAAAAGCTAAAAAATTAACTTTACAACACATTGCTTAATAATTATATAAAAACACAATTTGTGTTTTTTCTTTTTTATAAAATGTGTTATAATGACATTGTAGTGGAGGGTAGTAGATGAATCTTAGTATTGCGTTTTTAAGCGTAAGTTTATTATATTGCTTTTTCATAAATATACTATATTTCAATAAAGACCATATAAAAACTTATGAAACAAATATATTTTCAAAAATATTAATAACAAATTTGATAGGAATAATATTAGAATTTACATGTATATTTTCAATATATTTTTTAGGTGCAGAATCATTAATTGTAGAAATAGTAAATAAAGTATTTTTGATTTATTTCTTAACTTTTGCAAGTTTATTTAATTTATATGTCTATAATGTTTCACATGGAGATGATAAAAATAAAAAACTGAATTACTTTAGCTGGATAACATATATTATTTCAATTGTGCTAGTATTTATACTTCCAATATCTATACACTATGACGATGGATCAATGTACTCTTATGGACCTAGTACTAAAGTTGTATATGTAATTTCAGCTTTATGGGTATTTGTATGTGTCATAACAATTATTAAAAATTATAAAAGGGTTAAATTAAAAAAATGTTTATCTGTAATGGTATATATTATTGGAACTTTTATTGTCTGTCTCATCCAAATGTATAATCCTTACCTTACATTAACTACTTCAATGGAAACTTTTGTAATGTTTGTTATGTATCATACAATTGAAAACCCTGATATGAAATTAATTGAACAATTAAACATTGCAAAAAATCAGGCAGAAAAGGCAAACAAGGCAAAGACAGACTTTTTATCTAGTATGAGTCATGAAATCAGGACCCCTCTTAATGCAATTGTAGGATTTAGTAATTCGTTAATTGAAAATGAAAAGTTACCAGAAAATTTAAAAGTTGATGTAAAGGATATATTAACTGCATCTGATAATTTACTTGAGATAGTAAATGGTGTTCTTGATATATCTAAAATAGAAGCTAATAAAATTGAAATAATTAATAAAGAATATGATACTAAAAAGATGTTTGATGAATTATCTAAATTAACAAGGGTACGAATAGGTGAAAAACAAATTGAATTTATAACCAAATTTGATGAATCAATGCCTAGAGTATTATATGGAGATCAAACGAGAGTTAAACAAGTAATATTAAATATTTTAACAAATGCTGCAAAGTATACTGATAAGGGACAAATTATATTTACTACAGAGTCTGTTATTAAGGATGATATAGTAAGAATGATTGTATCAGTTGAAGACACAGGGCGTGGTATAAAAAAAGAAAGTATAGATAAGTTATTTACTAAATTTGAAAGACTTGAAGAAGATAGAAATACAACTATTGAGGGAACAGGTTTAGGCCTTGCTATTACTAAAAAATTACTAGAACTTATGAATGGTAAAATAGTTGTTCAAAGCGAGTATGGTAAGGGTTCTAAATTTACAGTATCAATAGATCAAAGAATTGTTAAAAATCCTACTATATCTTTAACTGATAATAATATTGAGGTTACTGAGACTATAGATTTATCAAATAAGAAAATACTGGTTGTAGATGATAATAAACTAAATATAAAAGTAGCAACAAGACTTTTAGAACCATATAAATTAACTATTGAATCTGCTGAAAGTGGATTTGAGGTAGTAGATAGATTAAAAGAAAATAATAAGTATGATTTAATACTCATGGATGATATGATGCCTAAAATGAGTGGGACAGAAACTTTAAAAATAATTCAAAAAGATAAATTATATAATGGGCCAATAATCGCGCTTACTGCTAATGCACTTACAGGTATGAGAGAAAAATATTTAGAAGAGGGATTTAATGATTATTTAGCTAAACCTATTGAAAAGTCCGAGTTAAATAGGGTATTAAAAAAGTATTTGAAAAAATGAAATATATGATATAATTAATAATAGGAAGGAAGTACGAGATGAATAGAGAATTTTTAGAAGAAAACGGTGTAAATGTTGAAAAAGGTTTGGAACTTCTTGGGGATATGGAAATGTATAATGAAACAATGGAAGATTTTTTGAATGAAATAAATGAAAAATATCCAAGCGCTGTTAATTATATGAATCAAGGGGATATGCCAAATTATGCCATAATTGTACATTCAATAAAAAGTGATTCGAAATACTTGGGATTTACTCGTTTAGCTGAACTCGCATATAATCATGAAATCAAAAGTAAAGAAAATGATATTGATTATGTAAAATCTAATTTTGGTGAACTTGAAGATGAAATAAATAGAATAATGGAGATAGTAAAAAAATATTTAGGGAAGGAGTAAATTATGGATAATATAGTATTGACACCTAATATAACTGAAAATACAATATTAGTTGTAGATGACTCAAATATTACAAGAAATTTAATTGAAAAGGTATATAAAGATCAATACAAAGTATTAATGGCATCAAATGGAAGAGAGGCTATAGATATAGTTGATACTATGCCAGATGGTGTAATTGTTGCAATACTTCTAGATTTAAATATGCCTGATTTAGATGGGTTCGCAGTTCTAGATTATTTTAAAGAAAAAAATTTATTTTCTAAAATCCCTGTTTCAATTATCACAGGCGATAGTTCTAAAGCAACTATAAACAAAGTATTTACATATGATATCGTTGATGTACTAATTAAACCATTTAGTGCATTTGATATAGAAAAAATAGTATCTAAGATGATACAGTAAGGAGGAAAATATATGAAAAAGACAACTATAACTGGTTTAGAGGAAAAATGGGAGGTATTATTAATATATATATTTAGTATATTAGGATTTATATTTGCATTTATGAAATATGATTATTTATCTGAAAATATTAAATTTCATTATAAACAAGCAGGTGCTTTGTGGATTGTAAACATGATATTATCAATTGCAAAGGTTACTTTAAATTATACAGTTGGCCTTGGGTTTATAAATTTAGGATTTAGACTAGTTTCACTTGTAATATGGATATTTACTATAATTACAATAGTAAAAGCATTCAATAATGAAAAATATGAAATACCAGTAATTTCAAACATAGCAAATTCAATATGGAAATAAGTAGATTTAATGTCTACTTTTTAAATACTTTGTATTAAATTAAAACATATTATGATATAATTAAAATAGGTGATATAGATGAAAGTAGTAATTTCAGCTGGGGGCACAGGTGGACATATAAATCCTGCCTTAGCTATAATAGATAAAATAAAACAAGAAGATAAAAAAAGTGAGTTTTTATATATTGGTACAACTAATAGAATGGAAAAAGATATTGTACCAGAAAAAGGGATTCCATACGTTGGGATAGAAATGCAAGGACTTAGAAGAAGTTTAAGCCCAAAAAATTTAGTAGCGGTTTTTAAATATATAAAGGGTATTAGTACTTGTAAAAAGGAAATAAGAAAGTTTAATCCTGATATAGTAATAGGTACAGGCGGATATGTAACTGCACCTGTAATATATGCTGCTAAAAAGTGTGGATATAAAACGTTAGTACATGAGCAAAATAGTATACTTGGATTATCAAATAGGATTCTTTTAAAATATACAGATACCCTTTGCACTTCATTTGAAAGTATGAAACCTGATAATGTACACTATGTATATACTGGTAATCCAACTAGTGAAAGTACAATTAATAAAAAACCATATGATAAAACTGATTTTAAACTTAGTAAATCAAAAAAATTAGTTTTAATAGTTATGGGATCACTAGGCTCATCAACAGTAAATGAAATTTTAAAAGGAACTCTAAAAAAATTTGGTAGTAAGAATTACCAAGTTGTTATAGTAACTGGGAAAGGCTATTATGAAGATTTTTCAAAATTAGAAAAAAGCAAAAATGTATTCATTTTCCCATATATAGATGATTTACCAAGACTTATGAAAGTAACTGATGTTTTAGTAACAAGAGCGGGTGCTTCAACATTATCGGAGATAATGGCAACTAAAACACCATCAATACTGGTGCCTAGTCCATATGTAACAGAAAACCATCAATATAAGAACGCTATGGATTTAGTTAAGAAAAATGCAGGAGTACTTTTAGAAGAAAAAGATTTGACAGAAGATAAATTAATTACAATGATAGATGATCTTATAAATGATTCTAATAAAATGCTTGAAATTAAAGATAATTTAGAAAAACTGTGTAAAAAGAATAGTACTACATTAATATATAAAGAAATATTAAAAATAATAAATAAAGAAAAGTAAATAGGAGTGATTAAAGTGGCAAGAAAGAAGAAAAGGAAAAAGCTAAAATTACTAAGAGTTTTATTAGTATTATTTTTTCTTGCTATATTAGTAATAATAGTAATGTTTGCAGTTAAAATACCTGTAAGAGGATATTATATAAGTGGGAATACATATTATACTGATGAAGAGATATTAACTAAAACTTCACTTAATAAATATCCATCATATTTGCTTACAACATCGTTTAGTGTTAATTCAAAAATAAAAGATGATAAACTAATAGAAAAGATAAAGGTTAAAAAGACTTTATCGGGAAGATTTAAAGTTATTGTTTATGAAAATAAAATTTTATTTTATGATAGCAGTTTAAATAAATCGATATTATCAAATGGTGAAAAAGTTGATTATTTTTATCATTATTCACCTGTTCTTATTAATAAGGTAAGTGATAATAAGGTATATAAAAATTTTCTAACAAAATTGCAAAAGATTAATGATGATATAATTAAAAATATATCAGAGATAAAATATGATCCTAATGAAATAGACAAGGAAAGATTTCTATTATCTATGAATGATGGTAATTATGTATATTTAACATTAAGTAAATTTTCTAATATTAATAATTATTTAGAAATATCTAAAACACTTGGTGACAAAAATGGTATATTATATCTTGATTATGGAAATTATTTTGTTCCTAAAGAGTAAATTCTCTTTTTTTTTTTCTTTTTCTATAGTATAATGTAAATATAATACAAGGAGTGATATGATGAGGAAGATATTTTCATCAATGGATATTGGTTCTGATTCAATAAAAATTATTGTTTGCGAACTATTTGGAGAAAAGTTAAATGTCTTAGCATCTGTTAATAGTCCATCATTTGGAATAAAGCAAGGAATGGTAGTAGACGATGATATGGCTAAAGAAGCAATAAAAAAAGCACTTGATGAAATAAATACCTCACTTGGTATAGTTATTGATAAAACTATTATAAATGTTCCTATATATGAATCAGAGTATATGGTAAATGAAGGCACTACTACAATAACTAATGAAAATAGAGTTGTAACAGGTAATGATATGGTTAATGCTCTTCAAACTTCTATATATAATAAGATAGTAAAGTCAAGGGAACTTGTTACTATACAACCAATAAAATATAATGTTGATAGTATAAATCAGGATATATTACTTCCAAGAGGAATAAGAGCAAATAAACTATCAGTAACATCTATGAGTAGTACTGTTCCAAAGAAAAATATATATAAGATTATATCAGTACTTCAGGATTTGAAAATTGAGGTAATAGATATATTATTTGGAATAATTGGTGATTATTATACATTTAAAACTAAAGATATAGAAAAGAGTATATGTGGGGTTATTAATATAGGCTCAGACAAAATTGAACTTGCAACATTTAAAAAGGGAATAATATATAATTCCAATATAGTCCAGGCTGGCTCTGGTTATATAGATAAAGATATCTCATATATTTATAATATTTCAAATAAACATGCAAAGAAAATAAAAGAAATGTTTGCTTTGGCTCATAAAGATTTTGCTAGTACATCAGATGTATATGAGATAACTAACAGAGCAGGTATTAAAACTAAAATAAATCAGTATGAAGTCAGTGAAATTGTTATGTCAAAGATAAAAGAAATGTTAGAAATTTCAAAAAAAAGCCTAAATGACTTAACAAAAAAGGAAATAAGTTATATAATAGTTTCAGGTGGAATAGTTAATATGCCTGGTTTTGATGTGTTGTGTAAAGAGATACTTGGCGATAAAGTCATAGTAAATTCAATAAAAACTATTGGAGTAAGAGACAATAGTTATTCTCAAGCACTTGGTATGATAAAATATTTCATAGATAAACTTAGTATTAGGGGCAAAGATTATACTATGTTTGACGAAGATAAGTGGCTAGAACTTATAGAAAATAGAAAAAATAATGTAAATGGTAATAATAATTCGGTATTCGGAAAATTATTTAATTACTTGTTTGACAATAAGGAGGATTAATCATGCTAGAAATTGATCAATTAGCAAAAATTAAAGTAATAGGTGTTGGTGGTGGCGGTAATAATGCCGTTAATAGAATGATAGAACAAGGTTTACAAGGCGTAGAGTTTATTGTAGCCAATACAGATTTGCAAGTATTAAATAGTTCTAAAGCTAAAATTAAAATACAATTAGGTAATACTGGCCTTGGAGCAGGGGCTAATCCAGAGGTTGGAAGAGAAGCAGCACTTGAATCAAAGGATAGTATTGTAGAAGTACTTAAAGGTGCTGATATGGTATTTGTTACTTGTGGTATGGGCGGAGGAACTGGTACAGGAGCTGCTCCAATAATTGCCGAGATAGCACAAGAACTTGGTGCATTAACTGTGGGTATTGTTACAAAACCATTCTCGTTTGAGGGAAGACTTAGAGCTGAACATGCATCAAAAGGTCTTGAAGCATTAAAGGAGCATGTAGATACATTAATAGTAATACCTAATGATAAATTAAGAGATATTATTGATAAAACAACTCCAATGCTTGAGGCATTTAAAGAGGTAGATAATGTACTTAGATTAGGGGTACAATCTGTATCTGACCTAATCGCAGTTACAGGTCTAGTAAACCTAGATTTTGCAGATGTAAAAGCTGTTATGGAAAACAAAGGAGATGCACTTATTGGTATAGGTGTTGCAACTGGTCAAAATAGAGCGATAGAGGCTGCTAAACAATCAGTAAGTAGTCCACTTCTTGAAAAGGATATAAGAGGAGCAACAGATGCTATAATAAATATTACTGGTGGAAAGAATCTAAGCCTATTTGAAGTTGAAGATGCTGTTCAAGTTGTAAGAGAAGCAGCTGGTACTGATATTAATACAATATTTGGTGCAGTTATTAATGATACATTAGAAGATGATATAGTTGTAACAGTTATTGCTACTGGCTTTGATAAAGTAGGTGAACCTTTGGTGGATACTCCTAAAATGAGTACTCAGGTAATAGACATGATAGATGATGACTCTGATGATTCAGATGATGATATGTATGATATACCAGAATTTTTAAGAAATAGAAGAAGTTTATAGGAATATAATATTGTATAAGGAGAGATATTATGGAAATAGAAAGAGGAGATTAAATAAATAATTTCTATTTAATGTTAGGTTTAAAAATTGAGTTTTTACTCAATTTTTTTAAGATTTACAAAAATTAAATTATAAATATAAGATAGATACAAAATAAACTAGAAAATATAATAAAAATAAAATATTAGAAAAAAATACTTAAAAAAAATGAAATTATAGTGGTTTGAAAAGAAAAAAAGAAAATGATATCCTATAAAAAAGAGGGGAGTTAATATGACAAAAGTATTAGAAAAGGGAAGAATAATCACAGGTGAAAGAAGATTATATATTTACAGAAATATTCAATAAAGAGGAAAATATATATGTATTAGAATGGTTTATAAGTACATATCTAAATGAGAAAATAAAAGGAAATATAAAAATATTATCGAGAAAACTAAACAAAGAAAATAATACACAAGCAAAAAATTAAGTAGATTTATTAGTAATACTAGGAAAAGAAATATACAATATAGAACTAAGTAATTGTAATAAAATGGAAAGAAATGTAGTATTTATAAGTAAAATACATTCAAGAAGTATAAAAAAAGTAGATAAAGAATATGGAAAGATAAATAAAACAATCCAAATAAACTTAAATAACTATAGATGTAATACAGAAAATTTAATAGAGGAATATAGCTTTAGAAATAAGGAAGCAAAAAAATTACAAATAGATCAAATAGATATGGTAAAAGCGAAAGAAATGTGCTATTGTAATAGTGAAAGGGAAGAGAAGATAAGAAAATGGTGTTTAGCAATAAATGCAAAAACAAGTGAAGAATTAAGTTATTATCTAGGTGATATAATGAGTAAAGAAGATAAAGAAAAATTAGTAGAAAAGGTATAAGAAATGAGTGTAGAGTAACAATATGCAAATATATATATAGAAGCAGAACAATAAACACCAATAAGTGAGATGAGGACTATAGGTCTATCAATAGATGAAATAGAAAATATAAAATAATAATTAAGTAATATAAGTGTAAAGTACTAAAGGAAAACAAACTATAAAATATATGTTTTTCTTTTTATATACATAAAAAAATGGTATAATTTTTAAATGAGGAAGTGAATTATGAGAAGTATTTATAGCATAACAAGAAAAAAACTAGAAGATTATTTTTTAAATAATGGTGATAAAAAGTTTAGAGCAACTCAAATATTTGAATGGGTATATAGGAAAAAAATAAAATCATTTGATGAGATAAGTAATATAAATAAAAATGCTATTTCTAAAATAAAGGAAGATTTTTATTTTAATTCACTTAAAATAGTAAGAAAACAAGAAGATGAAGGAGTAAAAAAGTATTTATTTTCTCTTTCTGATGGAAATAAGATAGAATCAGTTGTAATGTATCATGATTATGGTATAAGCATATGTATATCATCACAAATAGGATGTAACATGGGATGTGCATTTTGTGAAAGTGGGAGACTAAAAAAGGTAAGAAATTTAACCGTAGATGAAATGTTACTTCAAGTATTGCAAGCAGAAGATGATATCAATGATAGAATTAGTCATATAGTAGTGATGGGCATAGGAGAACCATTTGATAATTATGATAATGTTATAGATTTTATTAACATTGCAAATGATGCATATGCATTAGCTATAGGAATCAGGCATATTACAGTTTCAACATCAGGAATAGTACCTAAGATTAATAAATTTGCAAAAGATTGCTCTGGGGTTAATTTGGCAGTATCCCTTCATGCGCCTAATAATGAAATTAGAGATAAAATAATGAAAGTTAATAAAGCATATAATATAGAAGAGTTGATTGAGTCTGTTAAAAATTATATAAAAATAACTAATAGAAGAGTAACATTTGAATATATAATGTTAAAGGGTATCAATGATACAGAAACCAATGCTTATGAACTTGCTAAAGTTCTAAAAGGTATTAATTGCTATGTAAATATTATTCCTTATAATGAAACAAATAATATAGGTTTTAAACGCTCTAATACTTCTCAAATAACTAGATTTTGTGGTATACTAAAAGAAGAAAATATAAATGTAACAATAAGAAGGGAATTTGGGTCTAAAGTATCTGCTGCATGTGGACAGTTAAGATCAGAAAATTAGGAGGATATTATGAAATCATTCTTTTTAACGGATACAGGTAAAGTTAGGGATCATAATGAAGATAGTGTAACTATACTAAAAAATGCACATAATGAATATTTGCTTGCTGTAGCAGATGGCATGGGAGGACATAAAGCAGGTGAGGTGGCATCACAAATGGCCATAAATCATATCACGAATAGGTTTAAAGAATTAGAAAAATTAGGTGAGAAATCTAATGCAGTTAATTGGATTAGAGAAGAAGTTGCACAAATTAATAAATCTATATTTGAATATACTGCTATCCATGAGGAAAGTAAAGGGATGGGTACTACTTTTGTCGCAGCCCTTATTACTAAGGATTATTTACTTTTTGCAAATGTAGGTGATTCATCTGGATTTGTAATTAAAGGTGAAAAGTTATATAGAGTTACAAAACCACATACACTTGTAAATTTACTTGTACAATCTGGTGAATTAACTGAAGAAGAAGCAGAACATCATCCAAGAAAAAATATACTTATGAGAGCTCTTGGTGCAAATAATCCAGCCGAGGTAGATATATTTGATGTTGATACAGATGTAGACGCGATAATGCTTTGTAGTGATGGTCTTACTACTATGCTTAATAATACACAAATAGAAAAGGTATTAACAGGCGTAGGTTCTTTAGAGGAAAAAGTTACTAAACTTATTAGAAAAAGTAACATAAGAGGTGGAACAGATAATATTTCAATAGCTTGTTTAGCAATTAATGAGGAAGGAGCTATATAATGTTTTCTAAGGGTCAAAAAATTAACGATAGATATGAGATTATAAAATCAATAGGCGAAGGTGGAATGGCTAATGTTTATTTAGCTTATGACACTATTTTAGAAAGAAATGTTGCAGTGAAAGTTTTAAGAGGAGATTTAGCAGATGATGATAAGTTTGTAAGAAGATTCCAAAGAGAGGCACTTTCCGCATCATCGCTTTCTCATCCAAATATAGTTGAAATGTATGATGTTGGTGAAGATAATGGTAACTTTTATATTGTTATGGAATATATAGATGGGAAAACATTAAAACAACTAATAAAAAGAAGAGGACATCTTACTGTAACTGAGGCAATAGATATCATGCTTCAATTAACAGATGGGCTTATTGCGGCACATGATTCGTACATAATTCATAGAGATATAAAACCACAAAATATTATGATACTTGAAGATGGTATGGTAAAAATAACAGATTTTGGTATTGCCATGGCAATAAATGCTGCTGATTTAACACAAACAAACTCTGTAATGGGTTCTGTTCATTATTTACCACCAGAGCAAGCAGCGGGTAAGGGATCTACAATTAAGAGTGATATATATTCTCTAGGTATACTATTTTATGAAATGCTCGCAGGTACTATGCCATTTAGAGGAGAAACAGCAGTTGAAATAGCACTTAAACATATAAAGGATCCAATGCCTAGTATAAGAAAAATAAATTCTAAGGTTCCGCAATCTGTTGAAAATATTATATTAAAAGCAACAGCAAAAAATCCTAAAAATAGGTATAATAATGCTAGAGAATTACACGATGATTTAACAACTGCGCTTAGTCCAGATAGAGAAAACGAAAAAAGATTTATATTTAAATATGCTGAAGATGATTTAGATGAAACAAAAGTATTAGATACTCTAAAAGATGAATTAAAAATTAAAGACAATAAATTAATAGAGGAAAAACCTGAAGTAAAAGATATTACTTTAGAAGAATTTGATGATAAAAAGAAAAACAAAATAACAAAAATATTAATAATTGTATGCTCTATATTAGTAATTGGCTTATTATTAATTGTTGTTATTATTCCTACTATATTTAAAACACCAGATGTTAAGGTCCCTGATGTTAGTGGTTTAACTGTTAGAGAGGCAACAAAAGAATTAGAAAAATTTGGCCTTACAGTAGCAACTAAAGTTAAAGATGATTATACTGATGAAATAGAAAAGGGGAAGGTTTCTAAAACTGAACCAGAAGCTAGACAAACTGTTAAAAAAGGTGCTAAAATAGTAATATATAAGTCGCTAGGTAGTGATAAAATAACCATAGAAGATTATACTGGTATAGACTATAATAAAGTCCAGGCTAGTTTAGAGGTAAAGGGCCTTTCAGTAATTATAGAATACAAAACAGTAGATGATAAGGGTAAATATAAAGGTAAGGAAAATCTGGTAATAGGCCAATCACCTGAAAAAGGTACTAATTTATTAAATGGAGATTCAATAACTCTTTACTTACCAAAAGTTATAAAAGAATATCCTGACTTTATAAATGAACAATATAAAGTTTCAGAAGTACAAGAATTCTGTAAGGAATATGATCTTCAACTTGAAATAGAAGAAGTTATTGATGATACAAAGGAAGAAGGTACAATAATTTACCAAAGTCGTCCCGCTGGTAGTGAAATAGCAGAAAGAGTAACATTAAAAATTAAAGTTACGAAAAAAACACCTGCAAATGGCGGAGAAGACGGGAAAATAGATGGTATGGTTCCATATAATAATGGAGAAGAATAATGAGGGGGAAAATAATAAAAGTTTTAAGTAATGATTATACAGTAAGACTTATTAATGAGAAAAGTATGTTATGTAAGGCAAGAGGAGTATTTAGAAATAAAAATATTATTCCTTTAGCTGGCGATAATGTTTTAGTTGATATAAATAGACAAGTAATAACTGATATTTTACCAAGAAAGAATGAGCTTGTAAGACCTCCCGTTGCCAATATAGATTTAGCTTTAATAGTAGTAAGTGCTAAAGAGCCTGATTTCTCATCTAATTTACTTGATAAAATGATAAATATTATTGAATATAATAATATAACCCCAGTAATTATAATTTCAAAATATGATTTACTTCTTGATACAACTTATATTGATAGTATAATAACTTATTACAAAAAAATTGGCTATAAGGTCCTTATAAATAGTGATATTGTTCAAATAAGAAAAATATTTAGAGAAAAGGTTACCATATTAACTGGTCAAACAGGTGTTGGTAAATCAACATTAATAAATAAACTTGAGGGATCTATGAATTTAGATACTGATGTGATATCTAAATCCCTTGGTAGAGGAAAACATACAACGAGGCATATAGAACTATATGATCTATTCTGTGGTTTTGTTGCTGATACCCCAGGTTTTTCATCACTTAGTTTTATAGATATGAAAAAGGAAGATATAAGGGATAATTTTATTGAATTTAATGAATATAAAGATAAATGTAAATATAGAGATTGTATGCATATAAATGAAGATGAATGTGAAATAAAAAGAAAGCTCGAAAATGGTGAAATACTTAAAAGTAGGTATGAAAATTATATTAAATTTATAAATGAAAAAGAAAGAGAGAAGTAATATGAAAGTATCAGTATCAATATTAAACGAAAAAGATGATTATATAAGCGCAGTTAACAAATTAAATAATACTTCAGCAGATTATCTACACTTAGATATTATGGATGGTAGTTTTACAGAAAATACTTCCTTTTCTTTTGCTCAATCTAAAGAGATAGTAGATATTTCCAATAAATTACTAGATGTACATATTATGAGTTCAAAATTGGATATTATTTTGGACTATTATATAAGTTTGAATCCAGAAATTATTACTATTCATAGTGAAGTTGATAACATAGATAAATATATTAACAAAATAAGAGAAAATAATATTAAAGTTGGATTAGCACTAAATCCAGAAACTGATATAGAAAAAATAACTACTTATTTAAATAAAATAGATATAGTTTTAATTATGGGTGTAACACCAGGTAAGGGAGGACAATCATTAAAAAAAGAATCAGTATCAAAGTTAAAAGAACTAAAAAGAATGCAAAAAAAATATAAATTTATAATAGAGGTAGATGGCGGAATAAATAATGAAACTATAAAATGTGTAAAAGATTATGTGGATTTAGTAGTATCCGGAAGTTATATTACAAACTTTGAAGATTATCAAATAGGATTAAATAATCTAATTTAAATAACAAATTTTATAAAAAGACTTTACAAAGTAAATATTATTTTATATAATCTTAGTGTAGTTTTGAAAAAAACAAGAGGAAAGAAGATGTATATCTCACCTGATTACGAATAGTAATAGGTCAAAGGCCATTTAAAATAATATATTTTATTGTCTTTGATATAGGTGAATACATTGTATTCATTTTTTTATGGAGGTGTTTTGCTATAGCAAAGGAAAAAGATGTGCTTATTAATGAGCAAATAAGGGCTAAAGAGGTTCTTGTAATAGGTCCAAAAGGTGAGCAATTAGGTTTAAAAAGTAGGGAAGATGCTCTAACTCTAGCAAGTGTCGCAGGGTTTGATTTAGTATTAATGAATTCAAGTTCCGAAAAACCAGTATGTAAACTTATGGACTATAATAAATACAAATATGAAAGACAGAAAAAACAAAAAGAGGCATCAAAAAAACAAAGAGAAAATAATACTGAATTAAAAGAGTTTAGATTATCGGTCAATATTGATATTCATGATTTTAATACAAGGGTAAAACAAGTAATTAAATACTTAGAAAAAGGTCATAGAATAAAGGCTACTATAAGGTTTAGAGGTAGAGAACTTGCCCACACTGAACTTGGGAAGGATGTTTTACTTAGATTTGCAGATGCTGTAAAAGAATATGGTGCAATTGAAAAGGCTCCAACAATGGAAATGAGGAGTATGTTTATGTTAATCGCACCATCAAGGAAGGAAGGTAAATAATATGGGAAAAATAAAACAAAAAACACATAAAGGTACAAAAAAATCTATAACTTTAAGAAATAGTGGTTCCGCTAAATTTAAAAAACCAGGAACAAATCATAAAACAGTAAGCTATAATGCTTCAAGAATGAGAAAATTAAGAAAGGGTTCTGAACTATCTAAAGCTGATTCAAAAAGATTAAAAAGGCTTATAGATAGAATGAACTAATATGAGGTGATGAAAAATGGCAAGAGTAAAAGATGGTAAGGTTACAAAAGCTAAACATAAAAAAATATTAAAACAAGCAAAGGGTTATTTTGGAAGTAAGCACAGATTATTTAAAACAGCTAAAGAACAAGTAATGCATTCTGGTAAATATGCATATAGAGATAGAAGACAAAATAAGAGAAATTTCAGAAAATTGTGGATAACACGTATAAATGCAGCTTGTAGAGTTAATGATATAAGTTATTCTAAATTCATAGATGGACTAAATAAAGCAGGTATCATAATAAACAGAAAGATGCTTTCAGAGCTTGCTATAAGTGATGAAAAAGCATTTGCTGAACTTGTAAAAACTGCTAAAGATGCATTAAATGGTAAATTAGAAGTTTCTAAAGTGGAGGAAAAGAAGACAGAAACAAAAAAGAAAGTAGTAAAAGAAGAAACTACTGATTTATCAAAAATGACAGTTACAGAATTAAAAGTACTTGCTAAAGAAAAGAATATTGAAGGTGCAAGTACTATGAGAAAAGCAGAATTAATTGAAGCTTTAAAATAAGCTTTCCTTATTTTCATAATTACTAAATTTAATTAATTGAAACAAAATTGTTTCAATTTTTTTTTATTATACATATGTTATTGAAATATTTAAATTAAAACTAAAATAAAAATAAAAAAATACGAGTTTGAAAAGAAAAAATAAATATGATAACCTGAAAAAAAGGAGGAATAAAATGAAAGAAAAGTTCTATACATGTAGATATGATAGACCATTTAAAGAAATAATGTTAAATGAAAAAAATAAAGATATATTA
>JAGBAW010000013.1 GCA_017938725.1 Bacilli bacterium
TAAAACCTTTTAAGCTTAGAGCTTATATTAAAGGTCTGTTTATTTTGTGTTAAATTAATTATATAACAGTTTTAAATTTTTGAGTGTTTTCTCTTTTTTTTATATAATTTTACATTTTCCCACATCTAGTTTACTACATCAGTAAACTGAAAAAATTTGACAAACTGAATCCTTTGTGATAACATATGTAGCCAATCAGGGGGGATTTGATTATGAAATATAAATTAGAAGAACAAGATGGAGTTTATTTTTTAGATGTTTATTTAACCGATACTCTTGAAAATAAAACTTATGAGTATGGTACTGCAGTTTTTGATACTAAAAGAAATACTTATTATTTGTTACCAGCTGAATCCAAAAAAATAGAGTTGACAGAATCATTTATTAATGTAATGGAAATATTATTTTTAAATGATTTAGTTCCACGTCTTGATTTAACTTCAATGGTAGGTTTTTCAGTTCCTTTTATAAAGAAAGGCTCAAGAACTGGTGAATTAGCACATGATTCAAAAGATAGACTTATTGCATTATTTGAACAAAATGATATACAATATTTAACAAAATCTGAGGCTGATGATCAAAAATATACTCATCTTTTAACTGAATATCATAAAGGATATTATCCAGAAGAAAAAATGTTTCATATATAATATAGATAACTAATTGTTATCTTTTTTAATTATTTACAAAAAAGTTATTGACTTTATTCTATTTTTCTGATAACATTTTAAATTGGTACTATGTTTCTTTTTTTAGCCTGGAAACATGTTCTTTGAATATTATTGTTAGGGGTGAAAACACGTGGCTTATAAAGTAAAAAAAGTATGTAAAGATCGTGAAAGAAGAGATTTCTCAAAGATTGAGAATTCATTGGAATTAAAAGATTTACTTGAAATCCAGAAAGGATCATATCAAGAATTCATCCAACATGGGATTCGTGAAGTTTTAGACGAATTATTTCCTGTAGATAATATTTCTGGTTCAATGTCATTAGCAATTGAAGATTATTCATTTGACGAACCAAGGTTGAGTATTAAAGAATGCAAGGAAAGAAAATCAACGTATGCGTCTCCTTTAAAGGTACAAGCTCGTTTATTTAATAATGAAACAGGAGAGGTAAAAGAACAGGAATTATTCTTTGGTGATATGCCTCTTATGACTGAGAGTGGAACATTTATTATTAATGGTGCAGAGAGAGTAATTGTATCACAACTTGTTCGTTCACCTAGTGCATATTATGGTATGGAGATGGATAAAAATGGTAGAAATATTTTTACATCACAAATTATACCTAATAGAGGTACTTGGCTTGAATACAAATTAAATAGTAAAGATTGTATCGATGTAAGAATTGATAGAAACAGAAAAGTAACAGCTGCTACTTTCTTACGTGCATTTGGTCTGTCTAGTAATGAAGATATAATTAATTTATTTGGAGAAGACGAATATTTATTAAATACTTTAGAAAAAGATTCTACAACAAATACTGATGAAGCATTAATAGAAATATATGAAAAATTAAAACCAGGTGAACCCGCAACTATAGATAGTGCAAAAAATCATATAATAACTAGATTCTTTGATCCATTTAGATATGATTTATCTAAAGTTGGTAGATATAAATTTAATAAAAAACTAGATGTATGTGATCGTCTATTTGGACAAACTTTAGCAGAGGATATAGTGGTTGATGGTAAAGTTAAATATCAAAAAGGTACAGTTGTTACAAGAGAGGTATTAAATGATTTAAAACCTTTATTTAAAAATGGCCTAAATACTAAAAAAGTTTTAATAAATGAGGACTTAGATACATATGATAAGGTTCAAGTTGTTAGGGTTTTTGCGCCTAATAACCAAGATAAAATAATTAATATCATAGGTGTTGATCCAAGTATTACTGAAAAGAGATTAACTATATCTGATATATATGCAACTATATCATATTATTTAAATTTACTTTCAGGTATAGGTAGTTTAGATGAAATAGATCATTTATCAAATCGTCGTGTAAAACAGGTTGGTGAACTTATCCAAAACCAATTTAGAATTGGTGTAACTAGAATGGAGAAAGTTATTCGCGAGAGAATGACTACTCTTGATGAAGCTGATGCAACCCCCAAAGCATTAATTAATATAAGACCAATAACCGCTGTTATTAAAGAATTTTTTGGTAGTAGCCAGTTATCTCAATTCATGGATCAAATTAATCCTATATCAGAGTTAACTAATAAAAGACGTTTATCGGCTTTAGGACCAGGTGGACTTTCTCGTGATAGAGCTGCTATGGAAGTTCGTGACGTTAATGAATCACACTATGGTAGAATTTGTCCTATTGAATCACCAGAAGGTGCAAATATAGGTCTTATAACATCTCTTGCAAGTTATGCAAAAGTAAATGAATATGGTTTTATTATGACTCCATATAGAAGAGTAAAAAATGGAAAGTTAGAGGAAGAAATAGATTATTTGACTGCAGATGAGGAACTTGATTATGTTATAAGTCAGGCTAGTGTCAAAATGGATGGTGACAGAATCGCTGATGAAGAAGTAACTGCTAGATTCCGTGGTGAAAATATAATTGCTAAATCAACAGAAGTAAATTATATTGACGTATCTCCACAACAGATTATTTCGGTAACTGCATCTTGTATCCCTTTCCTTGATCATGATATGGCACACCGTGCACTGATGGGATCTAATATGCAACGTCAAGCATTACCACTATTAAAAGCAGAAGCACCATATGTAGGAACTGGTGTTGAATATATAGCTGCTAGAGATAGTGGGGCAACAATAGTATCAAAATCTGATGGTGTTGTTGAATATGCTGATGGCAAAAAGATAGTTGTAAAAACAAAAGGTGGTAAAGATGTTTATACATTAATGAACTTTGAAGGTTCAAATGGCGGAACATGTTATCATCAAAGACCAATAGTTAAAGCTGGAGATAAAGTTGAAAGAAATATGATTATAGCTGATGGACCAAGTACAGATAAGGGTGAACTTGCACTTGGTAAAAACTTAGTTGTAGCATTCATGACATTTAATGGATATAACTATGAGGATGCTGTAATATTAAATGAAAAATTAGTAAGAGATGATGTTTATACATCTGTTCATATAGAAAGTTATTCTATTCAATGCAGAGATACTAAATTAGGTCCAGAAGAAATTACACGTGATATTCCTAATATATCTGAGGATGCAAGAAAAAATCTTGATGCAGATGGTATTGTTAGAATTGGTACAGAAGTAAGAGAAAATGATATATTAGTTGGAAAAGTTACTCCAAAAGGTATGGTAGAACTTACTGCTGAAGAAAAATTATTACATGCTATATTTGGTGAGAAAACAAGGGAAGTTCGTGACACGTCACTACGTGTTCCACATGGTGGAGATGGTATTGTTCACGATATTAAAGTTTATACCAAAAAAGATAATGATGAACTTGCTAGTGGTGTAAGTAAAGAAATAAGAGTTTATATTGCTCAAAAAAGAAAAATACAAGTTGGTGATAAAGTAGCAGGTCGTCATGGTAATAAGGGTGTTGTATCTCTTGTATTACCACAAGAAGATATGCCTTATTTACCAGATGGTACTCCAGTTGATATTGTTTTAAATCCACTTGGTGTTCCATCACGTATGAACTTAGGTCAAGTACTTGAACTTCACTTAGGTATGGCTGCTAAGAAACTAGGAGTATATTGTTCTACTCCGGTATTTGATGGTGCTAGTATGCAAGATATATCTGAAATGATGAAAGAGGCTGGACTTGATTCTGATGGTAAAACTGTTTTATATGATGGTAGAACAGGAGAACCATTTGATAACAGGGTTTCTGTTGGTGTTATGTATATGATTAAACTAGATCACATGGTTGATGATAAGTTGCATGCACGTGCAACAGGACCATATTCACTTGTAACACAACAACCACTTGGTGGTAAAGCACAGCTTGGTGGTCAAAGATTTGGTGAGATGGAAGTTTGGGCATTAGAAGCATATGGTGCAGCAAATGTTCTACAGGAGATTGTTACATTTAAATCAGATGATGTTGTAGGAAGAGTAAAAGCTTATGAAGCTATTGTTAAAGGTAACAAAGTAGAAGCTTCAGGAGTTCCAGAAAGTTTCAGAGTCCTTGTTAAAGAACTTCAAGCACTTGGGCTTGATGTATCAATGATTGATGAAAAAGGAAAAGAAGTTGGAATAACTGAGCTTGAAAAGGAAGAAAATCAGGAAAGTACAGCATTATCAATTGATGAGATTGAAATAAAGGATATAAAGAAAAGCAATTTAGATAAAATATTATCAACGGATGATGAAGATGAAGAAGAGGAAACCTTTGAAAATATAGAAGCAATTGAATTTGTTGAAGGGGAGGATGAAGAATAATGGATGTTAATAGATTTGAAGGATTAAAAATATCTATCGCTTCTCCTGAAAAGATTCGTGAATGGTCTCATGGTGAAGTAAAAAAACCAGAAACAATTAACTATCGTACTTTAAAGCCAGAGAGAGATGGACTCTTTTGTGAGAAGATTTTTGGACCAACTAAGGATTATGAATGTTCTTGTGGGAAGTATAAGAGATTAAGGTATAAAGACATAGTATGTGATAGATGTGGTGTTGAAGTTACTAAGGCTAAGGTTCGTCGTGAGAGGATGGGTCATATAGAGCTTGCAACTCCAGTATCTCATATTTGGTTCTTTAAAGGTGTTCCATCACGTATGGGGCTTGTACTTGATATGTCTCCTAGAGATTTAGAAGAAGTATTGTATTTTGTTAGTTATGTTGTTATCAACCCAGGTAGTGCACCACTTGAAAAGAAACAAACCCTATCAGATAAAGAATATAGAATATACTATGAAAAATATGGTGATAGTTTTGAAGCAGGGATGGGTGCTGAAGCAATTAAGAAATTATTAAAAGAAGTAAATATAGACGAAGAAATTGAAAAACTACAAAAGGAATTAGAAAATGCTCAAGAACAAAAAAGAACAAGAATCTTAAAGAGACTTGAAATACTTGATTCATTTTGGGAATCTGGTAATAAACCTGAGTGGATGATACTTGATTGTATACCAGTAATTCCACCAGAACTTAGACCAATGATTCAACTTGATGGTGGTAGATTTGCTACAAGTGACTTAAATGATTTATATAGGCGTGTTATTAATCGTAACAATCGTTTAAAGAAATTATTAGATTTAGGTGCACCATCTATAATCGTTCAAAATGAAAAACGTATGCTTCAAGAAGCAGTAGATGCTTTATTTGATAATGGTCGTCGTGGTAGAAATGTTACTGGTCCATCTAATAGAGCATTAAAATCCCTTTCAAGCATGCTTAAAGGTAAACAAGGTAGATTTAGACAAAATTTACTTGGTAAACGTGTTGATTATTCTGGTCGTTCAGTTATAGTAGTTGGGCCATCACTTAAAATGTATCAATGTGGTATACCAAAAGAAATGGCACTTGAATTATTTAAACCACATGTAATACGCGGACTTGTTGAAAAAGAAATAGTTCATAATATTAAATCTGCTAAGAAAATGATTGAAAATCAGGATGACAGAGTTTGGGATATAGTAGAAGAAGTTATTAAAGAGCATCCAGTACTTTTAAATCGTGCTCCAACTCTTCATAGACTTGGTATTCAAGCATTTGAGCCAAAGTTAATAGATGGTAAAGCTATTAGACTTCATCCACTAGTATGTCCAGCATTTAATGCGGACTTTGATGGTGACCAGATGGCTGTGCATGTACCACTTTCTGAAGAGGCTCAAGCGGAAGCTAGAATTCTTATGCTAGGTGCTAATAATATTCTTAAACCATCAGATGGTAAACCAATTGTTACACCAGCACAAGATATGGTACTTGGTAACTATTATTTAACTATGGAAAAGGCAAATGAAGATGAAGGAAGAGTATTTAAAAATGCAAATGAAGCATTAATGGCTTATGAAAGAAGAGAAATTAATCTTCATACAAGACTTGCTATTCCTGTAAAATCATTTAAACATAAAGTATTTATGGATAGTCAAAAAGATAAATATTTAATAACTACTGTTGGTAAATTAAAATTAAATGAAGTATTACCTGATGCATATCAATATATTAACGATGGTAGTAAAGAAAATATTGAAAAAATGACTCCAAATAAATTCTTTGCTGATAAAGGAACTGATATTAAAGCATTTATAAAAGAATTACCACTATCTGAACCAATAGGTAAAAAGGGTCTTCAAAATATAATTGCTCAAGTATTTAAAAGATATAAAACAACTGAAACATCTATAATGCTTGATAAATTAAAAGATTTAGGATTTAAGTATTCTACACTTTCAGGTATAACAATGTCAGCATTTGATATTGTTACAACAGATAATAAGGAAAAAATTATTGCTGAAGGTAAGAAAAAGGTTGAACAAATTGGTAAACAATATAAGAGAGGTTTAATTACTGAACAAGAAAGATATGAAAGAGTTCTTGATGTTTGGAATAATGCAAATGAAGAAATTAAATCTGATCTTACTGAATTATCTAAGGAAAATAGTGATAATCCAATATTTATTATGATGAGTTCAGGTGCTCGTGGTAGTATGGAACAATTTAGACAGCTTGCGGGTATGTGTGGTCTTATGGCTAAACCAAATGGTATGACTGTTGAAATACCAATAACTTCAAACTTTACTGAAGGGTTAACTGTATCTGAATACTTCTTATCAACACATGGTTCAAGAAAAGGAAACGTAGATACAGCACTTAAAACAGCAAACTCTGGTTATTTGACAAGACGTCTAGTAGATGTTGTTCAAGATGTAATAGTTAAAGAACATGATTGCGGAACAATACAAGGTGTATTAGTTGAGGCGTTTATAAATGAAAAAGATGGTAGTGTAATTGAATCACTTTCAGAACGTATTACCGGTAGATATACTAATAAGAAAGTAATAAATCCACAAACTAAAGAAGTTATTATTGAAAAAGGTGAATTAATTACAGAACAAATAGCTGACAAAATTGAGAAGGCAGGAATAACTGCTGTTGAAATAAGGACAACTTTAACTTGTAAGACAGAAAATGGTGTATGTCAGATGTGTTATGGTAGAAACCTTGCTACAAGTAATGTTGCTGAGATTGGGGAAGCAGTAGGTATTATGGCTGCACAATCAATTGGTGAACCAGGTACACAACTTACAATGCGTACATTCCATACTGGTGGTGTTGCATCTGGTGAGGATATTACTCAAGGTCTTCCTCGTGTAGAAGAGTTATTTGAAGCAAGAACACCAAAAGTTAAGGCAACAGTCGCTGAAATAAGTGGTAAAATTACTAATATTGAAAACCAAAATGGTAAATTTAAAATTAGTATTACAAATGATAAAGAAACTAGAGAACAAACTACAAATTATGGAGTTAAGCTTCGTGTAGAAGTAGGGGATACTGTTAAGCCAGGAGATAGACTTAATGAAGGATCAATTAGTCCTAAAGAGTTACTTGCGGTTACAGATCCAATAACTGTACAAAATTATATTGTACAGGAGGTTCAACATGTATATCGTTCTCAAGGTGTTGATATTGCTGATAAACATATTGAAATTATTGTTCGTAAGATGATATCAAGAATGAGAATAGTTGATGGTGGAGATACTACATTACTTGTTGGTAAAGTTGTATCATTAAATAGATTTACTGAAGAAAATAAAAAGGTAATATTACAAGGTAAAAAACCAGCTACGGCAAGACCTCTAATGCTTGGTATTACAAAAGCATCACTTGAAACAGATTCATTCTTATCAGCTGCATCATTCCAGGAAACAACTAGAATATTAACTGATGCTGCAATAAAGGGTAAAGTTGATAAATTAGAGGGACTAAAAGAAAATGTTATTATCGGTAAGTTAATCCCAGCTGGAACAGGTGTAAAAAAATATGCCAATACTAAATTTACTTTAGAAAAAGAATATTATGATGAAGAGCCACTTGATGTTTTAGAAGAAGAATTATTATAATTTTTCTTCTTTTTATTTAAAAACATGTATGCTATAATATAATTAAAAAAGGAGGTATAAATATGTATTGTTCAAAGTGTGGAAAGAAATTAGATAATAAGGCTATTTTTTGTTCTGAATGCGGAAATGAAGTAAATAATCAAACTGTAGTATCAAATACTAATAATGTAAAAAATAGTGGTTCATCATTTGGATGGGGAGTACTAGGATTTTTTATTCCACTTGCTGGTTTAATATTATTCCTAGTATGGAAAACTGATAGACCAAAAGATTCCAAGGCAGCTGGTATAGGTGCATTAATAGGTATGGTTGCTTTAGTATTATTATATATACTATTATTTGTATTAGCGTTCTCAATTGGTTATAGCAGTGTAAGCAATAGTATTTATTATTAAAATCTTCTTTTGAAGATTTTTTTCTATCTTTATGTTATAATATTTCATGGTGATTTATATGAAAGAGGTAACTGAATTTTTAGATAAATACTTAAATAATAATGATATAGTTGTATGTGCTACATCTGGTGGTGTGGATTCTATGTCCTTATTAAATATACTTATAAATTATAAAAAAAATATAAAGATAATATGTGCACATGTAAATCACAATTTAAGAGATGAAAGCAATGAAGAATATGAATTCGTAAAAGAGTATTGTAAAGATAATAATATTATATTTGAGGGAACTATATTAGGTAAAAATATAAAAGGAAATTTAGAAGCTGAGTTCAGAAAAAAAAGATATACTTTTTTTGAAGATATAATAAAAAAATATGGTGCAAAATACTTATTTACTGCGCATCATGGGGATGATTTAGTAGAAACAATATTAATGAGGATTGTAAGGGGTTCATCAATTGAAGGATATTCTGGTTTTGATAAAGTAACTGATAAAGGATTTTATAAAATACTAAGACCTATGATATTTTTGACCAAAGATGAAATATATAAATATGTTAAAGAAAATGGTATTGAATACAGGGAAGATAAAACAAATGAAAGTGATAAATACACTAGAAATAGATATAGAAAATATATCTTGCCTAAGCTAAAGGAAGAAAATCATAATGTACATAAGAAATTTTTAAAGTATAGTGAAGAAATTAGTGAATCATATAAGTTTATACACAATTTTGTAAAAGATATAATTAGAACCAGTTTTTCAGACAATAACTTAAAATTAAATGATATTAAGAAAATGGATGATTTTATAGTAAAAAAAGTATTATATGATATTACTAAAGACATTTATGCTGACAACTTGCATTTATTAACAGAAAAAAATATAGATGGAATAGTAAAAATAATTAAATCTAATAGACCCAATTTAGAGATTGATTTACCTATGAATAAAAAAGCAATTAAAAAGTATGATACTCTTGTGATTAAAGACAAAAATACATTTAATGACTATATATATGAAATAAAAAACGAAGACATTAAATTAGAACTAGGTACTATAAAGAAAGTTGATAGTACTACCTTAACAAGTAATTATGTATGTCACTTAAATAGTAATGATATTAAATTACCTTTATACGTAAGAAATAGGAAATATGGAGATTATATTGAGGTTCTTGGTATGAATGGTAAAAAAAAGATAAAAGATATTTTTATAGATGAAAAAATAAATAAAGAGATTAGGGATAAGTATCCAGTAGTAGTAGATAGTGATGATAATATAATATGGATTCCGGGTATAAAAAAATCTAAATATAATAGTTTAAATTCTAAAAAGTATGATATAATATTATGGTATACGAAGGAGGAAAAGGATGAATAAAAATATAAAAAGAAACATTACGCCATATATTGCATTAATATTTATTATTATAGTTATATATATTATTAGTGGGGTAGGTAGTAAAGTAAATAAATTAACATATTCAGAGTTTCAGAAAGAATTAAATAATAATAAAGTTGTAGAAATACATATGTCTCCAAATTCTGAGGGATCTACATATAATATTGAAGGTAAACTAAATGACTATTCAAAAAAAGAAACTTTTTATGTAGTAGCGCCTTTAAGTGATGATACATTAAATTATATTAACACCATGCAGAAGAAAAATAAGTTTGAATTAGATGTATCAGCGGACCCTGCTTCTAGCTCACTCATGAAATTTATAGTCAACATACTTCCATATATTATCATTGGTGGAGTTCTACTTTGGTTTTTTAATAAACAATTGAGTACCAATAATAAATCAATGGATTTTGGAAAAAGTAGAGCAAAACTTCAAGAAGATAAAAATAAGGTAACTTTTAAAGATGTTGCAGGTTTATCAGAGGAAAAAGAGGAACTAGAAGAATTAATAGAATTCTTAAAAGATCCAAAGAAATTTACAAAGATGGGAGCTAGAATACCAAAGGGTGTACTTTTAGTAGGTCAACCAGGTACAGGTAAAACATTACTTGCAAAAGCAGTCGCAGGAGAAGCAAATGCACCATTTTACTTTATAAGCGGTTCAGACTTTGTTGAATTGTTTGTTGGTATTGGTGCATCAAGGGTTCGTGACATGTTTAGACAAGCAAAGCAAACTGCACCATGTTTAATATTTATTGATGAAATAGATGCTGTTGGTAGACAAAGAGGTACAGGCCTTGGCGGTGGACATGATGAGAGAGAGCAAACATTAAACCAATTACTTACTGAAATGGATGGCTTTGGCAGAAATGAAGGTATCATAATAATTGCTGCGACAAATAGACCAGATGTTCTTGACCCAGCACTTTTAAGACCAGGCAGATTTGATAGACAAATTACGGTATCACTTCCCGATGCAAAAGGAAGAGAGGAAATACTAGAGGTTCATGCTAAAGATAAAATATTAGCTAAAGATGTAAGGCTATCTTATATTGCTAAAAGAACAGTAGGATTTTCTGGAGCAGATTTAGAAAACTTACTTAATGAAGCTGCTTTGTTAGCAGTAAGAAGAAATAAAAATGAAATAACAATGGCTGAAATTGATGAGGCACAAGATAGAGTAATTGCTGGACCTGCTAAAAAATCTCGTAAATATACAGAACATGAAAAAAAGGTTGTTGCATACCATGAAGCTGGTCATGCCGTTGTAGGAATTAAGCTTGATGGAGCTAATGATGTTCAAAAAATTACAATAATACCTAGAGGTGTTGCTGGTGGATATAACTTAATGCTTCCAAAAGAAGAAACATATATGTCTACAAAAAATGAGCTTCTTGAAAAAATAAGTGGATTTTTGGGTGGTAGAGTTGCTGAAGAAATAGTATTTAATGAGGTAACAACTGGGGCTCATAATGATTTTGAAAAGGCAACAAAAATAGCAAGGTCAATGGTAACAGAATATGGTATGAGTTCTCTTGGGCCTGTTCAACTTGAACATCAAGAATCAAGTGTATTCTTAGGTAGAGATTATAATAAGAGTAGAAATTTTTCAGATGCAGTAGCGCTTGAAATAGATCAAGAAGTAAGAAAAATAATATCAGAACAATATGAGATAACCAAAAAAATTATTAACGAGAATAAGGATTTACTTGATCTAATTGCTAATGCATTGCTTGAGTATGAAACAATTACTAAAGAACAAATAGATTATTTAGTTGAACATGGCAAAATGCCCACTGAGGAAGAAGTAAAAAATGAGAGTACTTTAAAAGAGTTAAAGGAAAAAGCAAAAAGTTTAGGTATTAAGGGATACACAAAAATGAACAAAGAGGAACTTGAAAAAGTAATAAATGAACAAAAGAAGGATTAATAATCCTTTTTTTGAATATAATTAAAAGAAATCATATAAAAATATTGACTTTTTCTAGTTAAAAGTGTTATATTAATAATGCTAATTAATTAGAGTTTTGTATTTTTACAAAACTTTAATTTATGAAAAAGATGATACACCAGGTTGTGTGTAAAAGAAAGGAGCAGTAAAATGGCTACAATTAACCAATTAGTAAGAAAAAATCGTCAAAAGAAAACTAAAAAGAGTAAATCACCAGTTTTAGGAGTAAGATTAAATAGTTTAACTAAAAAAACTACAAATACATCATCTCCTCAAAAACGTGGAGTATGTACTCGTGTTGGAACTAAGACACCTAAAAAACCAAACTCAGCTTTACGTAAATATGCACGTGTAAGACTAAGTAATGGGAAAGAAATAGATGCTTACATTCCAGGAGAAGGACATAATTTACAAGAACATAGTGTTGTATTAGTTCGTGGAGGACGTGTTAAGGACCTTATCGGTGTTCGTTATCATATCATTCGTGGAACTTTAGATACAGCAGGTGTTGCTGATAGAAAACAAGGTCGTTCTAAATATGGTGCAAAAAAACCAAAGAAAAAATAGGAAAGGAGATAAAAAATGAGAAAAAGACGTGCAGTTAAAAGAGATGTTTTAGCAGATCCAGTGTATAATTCAAAGGTTATAACTAAGCTTATCAATCAAGTTATGCTTGATGGTAAAAGAGGAAAAGCACAAACAATCGTTTATAAAGCATTTGATTTAGTGCAAGAGAGAACTAATGAAAATCCAATGGATGTATTTAATAAAGCAATGGAAAATATAACTCCATCACTTGAAGTTAAATCAAGAAGAGTTGGTGGTTCAAACTACCAAGTACCAGTTGAAGTTAGAGCAGAAAGAGCTCAAGCACTTGCACTACGCTGGCTTGTAAATGCCACTAGAAGTAGAGGCGGCAAATCAATGGCTGAAAAATTAGCTAATGAAATAATTGATGCATCTAATGAAACAGGCGCAGCATTTAAGAAAAAAGAAGATACACATAAAATGGCAGAAGCTAATAAAGCATTTGCACATTATAGATGGTAAGAAAGGATATAAATTATGGCTCGTGAATATAGTTTAGAAAAAACACGTAATTTCGGTATCATGGCCCATATTGATGCCGGTAAAACAACCACTACTGAGAGAATTTTATTTCATACTCATAAAATCCATAAAATAGGCGAAACACATGATGGTGCTTCTCAAATGGACTGGATGGCACAAGAACAAGAACGTGGTATAACTATTACATCTGCTGCAACGACTGCTTACTGGAAAGGTCATAGATTAAATATAATTGATACTCCAGGACACGTAGATTTTACTGTAGAAGTTTCTAGGTCACTTCGTGTACTTGATGGATCAGTAGCATTACTTGATGCACAGGCAGGTGTTGAACCACAAACAGAAACAGTTTGGAGACAGGCTTCAGAATTTAAAGTACCTCGTATTATCTTTGCTAATAAGATGGATAAAGTAGGGGCAGATTTTGAATATACACTAAAAACAATTAAGGATCGTTTAGGAGTAAATGCAAAACCAATTGAATGGCCTATAGGTACTGCAGATGAATTTGAAGGTATAATTGATCTTGTTTCAATGAAGGCTTATCATTACGATGGTAAACCAGAAGAAGAACCAACAGAAATAGAAGTGCCAGAAGAATTAAAAGGAATAGTAGAAGAAAAGAGAAATGATTTAATAGAAGCAATTGCTGAATATGATGAATCAGTAATGGAAAAATACCTAGAAGGCGAAGAATTAACAATTGAAGAGATTAAATCATGTATAAGAAAAGGAACACTTGCAGCAGAATTCTTCCCAGTAATGTGTGGAACTGCATATGGAAATAAAGGTGTTAAGTTATTACTTGATGCTGTTATTGATTACTTACCAGCACCAACAGATATTTCATCTATTAAGGGTGTGGATAAAGATGGTAATGAAATAGAAAGACATCCATCAGATTCAGAACCATTTAGTGCATTAGCATTTAAAGTTATGACTGATCCATATGTTGGTAGATTAACATTCTTTAGAGTATACTCTGGTCAATTATCAAGCGGTTCATATGTACTTAATGCTACTAAGAATACTAAAGAGAGAGTTGGTCGTATACTTCAAATGCATGCTAATAACAGAACTGAAATATCAGAGGTATATACAGGTGATATAGCAGCAGCAGTAGGATTTAAAAATACTACTACAGGTGATACACTTTGTGATGAAAAACATGCATGTATACTTGAGTCAATGGAATTCCCAGAACCAGTTATTGAACTAACTGTTGAACCAAAATCAAAAGGTGATCAAGATAAAATGGGAATCGCACTTCAAAAGCTTGCTGAAGAAGATCCAACATTTAGAGCATCTACAAATCCAGAAACAGGTCAAACAATTATCGCAGGTATGGGTGAACTTCATCTTGATATAATTGTTGATAGAATGAAAAGAGAATTTGGTGTTGAAGCAAATATTGGTCAACCTCAAGTATCTTATCGTGAAACAATAACTCAAGCAGGAGATTGTGAAGGTAAATATATTAAACAATCTGGTGGACGTGGTCAATACGGACATGTCTGGGTTAAATTTGAACCAAATCCTGATAAAGGATATGAGTTCGTTGATGCAATTGTTGGTGGTGTAGTTCCAAGAGAATATATACCAGTAACTGATAAGGGACTTCAAGAAGCTATGGAAACAGGAATATTAGCTGGATTCCCAATGATAGATGTAAAAGCAACATTATTTGATGGATCATATCATGATGTTGACTCATCTGAAATGGCATTTAAGATCGCAGCATCTATGGCATTAAAAGAAGCTAAGAATAAATGTAAACCAGTACTTCTAGAACCAATAATGAAAGTTAATGTAATAGTTCCAGAAGAATATCTTGGTAATGTTATGGGAGATATTTCTTCAAGAAGAGGTAAACCGATGGGACAAGAAAGTAGAGGTAATGCTCTTGCAATTGATGCAATGGTACCACTTTCAGAAATGTTTGGTTATGTTACATCACTTAGATCTAATACACAAGGTAGAGGGCAATTTACAATGGTATTTGATCACTATGAAGAAGTACCTAAGAATATAACAGAAGAAATTGTTAAAAAATCTGGTAAAAATTAGTATATAAATTAGAATAATACTTGATATTTTTTCAAGAATTAGATAAAATAGTTTTGTACATTAAAAAAGGAGGAAAATAAAATGGCAAAAGAAAAATTTAACCGTGGAAAACCACATGTTAATATTGGTACAATTGGACACGTAGACCATGGTAAAACTACTTTAACTGCTGCTATTACTAAAAGACAAGCAGAAAAAGGTTATGCAAAATTCGAAGACTATGCAGATATCGATAAAGCTCCAGAAGAAAGAGAACGTGGTATAACTATCAATACTGCACACGTTGAATATGAAACTGATAATCGTCACTATGCACACGTTGACTGTCCAGGACACGCTGACTATGTTAAAAACATGATTACTGGTGCAGCTCAAATGGATGGTGCTATACTTGTTATAGCTGCAACTGATGGTGCTATGGCTCAAACTAGAGAACATATCTTACTTGCTGGTCAAGTTGGTGTACCTAGAATGGTAGTATTCATCAATAAATGTGATATGGTTGATGATCCTGAAATGCTTGAATTAGTTGAAATGGATGTTAGAGATCTATTAACTCAATATGGTTTTGATGGAGATAACACACCATTTGTATTTGGGTCAGCTTTAAAAGCTCTTGAAGGAGATGCACAGTATCAAGAAAAAATCGACGAATTAATGAATGCCGTTGATGAATGGATTCCAACTCCTGAAAGAGATACTGAAAAACCATTCTTAATGAGCATTGAAGATGTATTTACAATTACAGGACGTGGAACAGTTGTTACTGGACGTGTTGAAAGAGGTCAATTAAAACTTAATGATGAAGTTGAAATTGTTGGGTTACATGATACTAAGAAAACTGTTGTAACAGGTATCGAAATGTTCAGAAAACAATTAGACTATGCAGAAGCTGGAGATAATGCAGGGGTATTACTTCGTGGTATTTCAAGAGAAGAAGTACAACGTGGTCAAGTACTTGCTAAACCAGGGTCAGTTACTCCACATACTACATTCGAAAGTGAAGTATATGTATTAAGTAAAGAAGAAGGCGGAAGACATACTCCATTCTTTACAAATTATCGTCCACAATTCTATTTCAGAACTACTGACGTTACAGGTGTTGTAACATTACCAGAAGGAACTGAAATGGTTATGCCAGGAGATAATGTTAAGTTACATGTTGAATTAATTGCTCCTATCGCTCTAGAAGAAGGAACTAAGTTCTCTATTCGTGAAGGTGGTAGAACAGTTGGTGCAGGTATTGTAACTAAAATTGATAAATAATAATAAAAGAAAGTAGAAAATACTTTCTTTTTTTTGATGTTTCAATTTGCCTAGTATATAATATACTCTAAAAGAGGTAATTATTTATGAATGAAAATGAATTAAAAAAATACATTTCAAATGTACTTTTTTATGCTATTGGTTGTTTAAGCCAGTTTCTTATAGGGTTTAGTTTATTAAATGTATTATATTTTCTTTTATTAATAACAAGCGTAAATTCACCGATATATTCTTCTATATCTGCACTAAATCCAAGTTTAAATCTAGTTAATCCATAATAAATATTTGTCTTATTATCAAAATCTCCAGAAATTCCATTTAAATGCATTCTTGTGTATCCTTCATATCTATACTTATCGATAATTAAATATTTTATATAGTGATTAGGACAAAATTGTTTAAATTCTTGTTTATATCCATCTATTAGAAAAAATATTTCATTATTATATTTAATAATAGCATTTGTTCCAATAATAATTCCCTCTGGGTATTGTTTATAAAGGTTAGTAGCATTTATAATATTTTGTTTATAGTTATTTAAAAGTGTATCAGATGCCATCTTTCTTTTTATAATATTTGCGCTATTATTACTATTTATATTATCTTCTAGTTCCTGATTTATTTCATTATTTCGTTTTTCTTCCTCATGAAATAGTTCTTGGCTTTTTTCTATATATTTCGCAGTATTTAATATTGCAAAATATATTTCTATCATATCTTTTTTACCTAATATTTCCATCATATCCAAATAATAATTTAATTTTCGTGAATGCTTTTTATTTATTAAAGAATAAAATTGTTTAATTGAATCAGGTGTTCCTTTAACTACCTCGACACCCATCTTATCGGCTTTTCTTATCTTATTTCTAATTTCCTTATTAAATCTCATAAATAAATCTTCATTATCACTAGTTGTTAATACTGCATTCCATCTAGGTTTCATATTCTCAAAATTAAGATTAAATCCATTATGTTCATATCCTAATTCAATTAATTTATTTATAATTTTAGAATTGTCAACAATTCCGTTGGGTTTCCCATTTTTATCTCTTGATTTATTAATTATATATGGATCTATCTTTACAAATATAAAATTTCTTTTATTTAGAAACTCTCTTAATAGTTTAGTAAATGTTTCAAGTAAATTAAAGTCATTAAAGTCTATTAAAAATCCTCTTGGACAGTATCCCCATTTATAACCAAAAAGAACTTTATCAATTAAAATTAATGTTGCAGCTTTAATAGTACCTTCATCTTTTAATGCAAGATAATAATCATCAAAAGAATGTCTATCCATAAGCATACCATAACTTGAAGTTTGATAGAAATTTTTACTTTTATGTTTTTCTGCATATGCGTCAAATTCCTCTTTAGTTATTTGAACTATTTCCATAAGCATTACTCCTTTACCTAAATATTATAACATATTTATTTTTGTTAATATACTTTTATTTTACAACAAATTATTTAAATATAATAAATTATAATAAAATAGGTGTATAATCATAATATGGAGATGATAAAATGAGCAAGATTATAGAAGTAAAAGCAAGGGAAATATTAGATTCAAGAGGTAATCCAACAGTTGAGGTTGATATATTAACAGAAAGTGGTGCATTTGGTAGAGCAAGTGTACCAAGTGGTGCATCAACTGGTAGTAATGAAGCTTTAGAATTAAGGGATAATGATGATAGATTTTTGGGGAAAGGTGTATTAAAAGCAGTTAATAACGTTAAAGAAAAGATAACTCCAGAACTACTTGGAATAGACATTAAAAATCAGAAAAAAATAGACGATATGATGATAATGCTTGATGGTACTAAGAATAAATGTAATTTAGGTGCAAACGCTATGCTTGCGGTTTCACTAGCCTGCTTAAAAGCTGCAGCTAACGAAGAGAACATGGAATTATATGAGTATGTCGGGGAAGGAAAAGATTTACCTTATCCAATGATGAATATATTAAATGGTGGAGCACATGCAGATAATATGCTTGATTTCCAAGAATTCATGATCATTCCACAAAATAAAGATTTTAAAGAAAGAATAAGATGTGGAGCAGAAGTATTTCATAATCTAAAGAAAGTTCTAAAAGAAAAAGGATATAATACATCTGTTGGTGATGAGGGAGGTTTTGCTCCAAACTTATCATCAAACGAGGAAGCATTAGACTATATAATCCTAGCAATAAAACAGGCAGGTTATACTCCATCTGTCGATGTAAAACTTGCTTTGGATGTTGCGGCATCTGAGTTTTATAATGCTGATACAAATATGTATGAATTTTCTAACGATAAGAAGATGAATACAAATGAATTAATAAGGTATTATGAAGAACTAATTAATGAATATCCAATAATATCAATAGAAGATCCATTTGATGAAAGTGATTTTGACGGATTTAGTAAATTAACAAAGAAAATAGGTGAAAAAGTTCAATTAGTTGGAGATGATTTCTTTGTTACAAATAAAGAATTACTAGAAAGAGGAATAAAGGAAAATGCAGGGAATGCCATTTTAATTAAATTTAACCAAATTGGAACAGTAACAGAGGCTTTCGAAACTATTAATCTTGCTAAAAAATCGGGATATAAAACAATTATTTCACATAGAAGTGGGGAAACAGAGGATACATTTATTTGTGATTTGGCTGTAGGACTTTCCTTAGGTCAAATAAAAACTGGGTCATTATCTAGAACTGACAGGGTCTGCAAATATAATAGACTTCTTAGAATATATGAACAAATAAATGATTAATATAATATTTTGTCCAACTTATTAATATACTTATGTAGAGGGTGATAATTTGGACGGAATAGTATTTTTAATACTTGCTTTTTTTACAATATTTACGAGTATTAAATTATCTTATTATGGGGATGTACTTGCTAAAGAATCAAAGGTAGGTGCAGCATTTGTTGGTGGGCTTTTAATTGCATCAATTACAAGTCTTCCTGAATTTGTAACATCTATTTCTGCAGTTGTTATTAATAATCCAACATTATCCTTTGGGGATATAGTTGGAAGTAATATGTTTAACATATTTGTACTTGCAGTTTATAATATATATTTCTTTAAATCTAATTTTTTTAGAAATGCATCAAAAAAGTATATAATTGAATGCATAATATTATTAACTGATTATTTATTTATAGTTCTAGGTTGCCATAATATATTAGTAAATATCATTTCAATAATATTATTTTTTGCATACATTATATATATGTATTTTGTATTTAAATCAGATAATGAAGAAGATTCTAATATAGCAGGTAAAACAAAATATATAGTTTTAAAATTTATACTAACTGCGGTTATAATGGTATTTTTAAGTGTATGTCTAACTTATCATGCTGATGAAATAGCGCATATGTATCCAAAATTTTCATCAAGTTCTATTGGCGCGATACTTCTTGGAATAACAACTAGTTTACCTGAAGTTGTAACTACATTTGCGTTACTTAAATTAAATAATTATAATATGGCTATATCTAATATGCTCGGTAGTAATATATTTAACTTTTTAGTTCTTGCCATATCTGATTTATTTATTAAAGACAATTATATTTATAACTATGCAGATAAATATAGTATGTTTTATGTTTTTGGTGGAATATTAATAATGATATTGTTTACACTTTCTATATTATTTAAATCTAATAAAAAATTTCTTTATACATTTATATCTATATTAATGATTAGTACATATTTATTAGTATGGTATTTGCAATTTGTCTAAATTATGGTAAAATATTATTACAGAAATGGAGGACTTAATCATGGATGTAATATTATTAGTAATAAGTGTTTTATTAATAACAGTTGTACTTTTACAAAGTGGTAAGGCAGAAAGTGCGGGTAATATATTGATGGGTGGTAATGCTGAATTATTTGCTCAAAGAAAAGAACGTGGATCAGAATTATTTCTAAGTAGATTAACACTAATTTTAGGATTATTATTTTTTGTAATTTGTTTAGTATTGTCATTAATTTAAAGGGACTAAAAATGGTCTTTTTATTTTATTAAAAGCGGAGGAAATATGAAAGAAGAAATAATTGAACTATTAAAACATGAAAAAAATGCATTATCTGCAATTGAAATAAGTGATAAATTAAATTTAAAATCAGTAGAAGAGTTAACTAATATATTAAACACATTAAAAGACTTAGAAGATGATTTTGAAGTATATAAATCAAACAAAGATAAATATATGTTATTTGAAAATAGCCATTTACTTAAAGGTAGACTTAACGTAAATAAAAAAGGTTTTGGATTTGTTATTATAGAAGGTCAAGATGATATTTATGTTGATCAGAAAAATATGAATGGGGCTTTAAATAATGATATTGTAGTTGTTGAAACCCTTAGCGATTCAAAAGGCAGAAGGGAAGCAAGAGTAGTAAAAGTTTTAAAAAAGGAAAATAATTTAATTATAGGTGAGTATAAAATAATTGACGGAAATCCACATTTTTATCCAGATGATAAAAAATTAAAAATGGAAATAATACTTGATAAGGAAAATTTAGATGATTTAGTAGATGGTCATAAAATTCAAGTAAGTATAATAAAAGAACTAGGTAAATATAAGTATTTAGGTAAAGTAGTAAAGATAATAGGTCATAAAAATGATCCTGGAGTAGATATATTATCAATTGTATATGATCATGGTATAAATGATGTATTTAAAGAAAGTGTTATGAAAGAAGTAGATGCTTTACCATCAGAGGTAAGTGATAATGATAAACAAGGAAGAGTTGATTTAACTAATGAAGTAATATTTACGATTGATGGCGATGACACTAAGGATATAGATGATGCGATATCAATTAAGAAAAAAGATGATAATTATATATTAGGGGTACACATCGCAGATGTATCTTATTATGTTAGAGAAGGAACTGAGCTTTATAAAGAAGCTTATGATAGAGCGACAAGTGTATATTTAGTAGATAGGGTAATTCCTATGCTTCCACATAAACTTTCAAATGGTATATGTTCATTAAACCCTAATGTAGAACGTTTAGCTATTTCATGTGTGATGAAAATTAATAAAGATGGTAAAGTAGTCTCACATGAGATATTTGAAAGTGTAATAAAATCAAGAATACAAATGACGTATAAAAAGGTTAATAAAATACTAAATAATGAAGAAGTACCAACTGGATATGAAGAATATGTAGATGACTTAAAATTAATGGAAGAACTTGCTAATATACTTAGAAAATCAAAATTAAAAAAGGGATATCTTGATTTTGACACAGATGAAGCAAAGATACTTGTAGATGAAAAAGGTAAGCCTTATGATGTTGTATTAAGAGATAGGGGTAAAGGAGAAAATTTGATTGAGGATTTTATGATTGTAGCAAATGAAACAGTCGCAGAACATATATATTTTATGGAATTTCCTTTTGTGTATCGTATTCATGAAGTACCTGATTCAGAAAAGGTAGAAGAATTTTTAAGTTCAATAAGTTTACTTGGATATCAAGTTAAAGGAGATAGAAATTTTAATTATCCTAAATCGATGAAAAATATTCTTGATCAATTAAGGGATAAAGATGAGTTTCCTATTCTTTCAACGCTTTTGCTTAGATGTATGAAAAAAGCTATATATAAGCCTGAAAATATTGGACATTATGGGCTAGCATCTAAATGTTATACACATTTTACTTCTCCAATTAGGAGATTTCCCGATACTACAGTTCATAACTTACTTAGAAAGTATATATTCAATGAACCAAGTGATAAAGAACTTTCAAAACTAATATCTTATTATAATGAAATTTTACCAGAACTATGCAATCACTCATCAGAAAAGGAAAGAGAATCTATTGAGTGTGAAAGAGATGTAGAATCTATGAAAATGGCAGAGTACATGGAAAATCATATTGGTGAAGAATTTGATGGTATAATTTCATCAATAATGAATTTTGGTATGTTTGTTGAGCTACCTAACTTAATAGAAGGATTAGTTCATATATCAGAATTAAAAGGTGATTATTATAATTTTGATGAAGTTACTAAGACATTAAGAGGTGAAAAAAAAGGTAAAATATATAAGCTTGGACAAAAGGTAAGGGTAGTAGTAACAAATGCATCAAAAGAAAATAGTATTATAGATTTTAATTTAGTAGAAAAATCAAAAGGTGATAAAAATGGAAATAATAAACAGAAAAGCAAGATTTGATTATGAGTTATTGGATAAGTATGAAGCAGGAATTGTACTAACAGGTACAGAAATAAAGTCTATTAGAAATGGTAATGTTAATTTAAAAGATAGTTATGCTGTTATCAAAAATGGTGAAATATATTTACTAAATATGCATATATCTGAATATAAAGAGGGAAATATATTTAATCATGATGAAAGTAGAACTAGAAAACTATTACTTCATAAAAATGAAATAAAAAAAATAAGTGATAAAGTATCGATTAAAGGATTAACAATTGTTCCATTAAAACTTTACTTTAGTAATGGAAAAGCTAAAATTGAACTTGCAGTAGCAAGAGGTAAACATACTTATGATAAGAAAGAAACAATTAAACAAAGGGATTTAGATAGAGAAATGAAAAAGTCACTTTCTGGTAAATATTAACTTTGACTTTTTCTTTTTTTATGCTATAATCTATAACTAGATGGGGCTGTATATGGTTTCGACAGGAATACCTAGCTTTAAGCTGCAAGTCGAAGGCACTCGTTACGTGCAAAATAAAAATAACTGGAAACAAAATTAAAAATGCATTTGCTTCATTATTCAGAAGTAATAGTGTAGCCTTAGCTGCTTAATAGTCAGAAATGCAATTCTCTATTATCTTTTCTTGCGTAGATTATAGGGGATTCGATTTTAGCAAGATATATCATTATTTAGCTTAGAAATAGTGATGAAAAATTATAAGCTTACTAATTTATAGGTTGTTGGTTACTTTTATACATTAGGAATTTTATTAACTAACTAAACTTGTAGATGCTTACTGTGTAGTATTTTTGGACAGGAGTTCGACTCTCCTCAGCTCCACCATTTGTAAAATCGTCGAAATAAGACTTTATATATAAATAAAAGAACTTGAAAAAAGTTCTTTTTTATGTTATTATGTATTTAGCAAGCGAATCTTGCATAAAATAAAAAAGAGGAACATTCAATTGCGTAAGTGAATGTCGCCTCACAAAAGTGTGTGACACTCTACATATGCAGAGTGTCTATTTTTTTAGTGCTAGTACCAGTAAGGTAGATAGTAGTAAAATTATAGAAATGTATCTAAGAACTTTTAAAATAAAAGTTTTAGCTTTCATTATTCTACCCCCTTTCTTAAATAAAGAATAGGAGGACGACACTCACATTAAATGTTCCTATAAATATTATAACAAACATATATTCGTATATCAATGATAATTTTGTTATTTGTAATAATATTTTTTTTTGTTAAAATTTATTTATAAATTTAGTCTGAATCTTATATTTTTTCTCATACGAGTAGAACTTTCGCACCAATTTTGATTTATTTATTCGAAGTAGTCGAATTTTAAATATACTTTCAGTCTGAATTTTGTTATCATATTAGGAATAACTTATCTATTTAATAAAGTTGGTTCATACTGCACTAATTGGTGCTATGCTAGTTTTTTTAAAGATGCTTATGCAGAAGTACATTCGACATTAGTAAATAGTATATATAATTTTGATGAAGAATATTCTAAAAAAATACCAATTGGAAAAATTATAAATTCTTCAAATACAGATATTATTAATACAATTTTGAAAGAAGATGCAACTAATATAAGCGGAGGTCAAAAGCAGCTCTTATCTTTAGCGAGAGCGCTGCTTACGACTTCTGAAATAATACTTCTTGATGAAGTAACGTCATCATTAGATCCAAATACAACTAGTAAAATTATAAATCTATTAGATGATTTAAAAACAGATCATACACTTATTGTTATTACTCATAATAAAGATTTAATGAAAGCTGCCGATAATCTTATTGTTTTAAATAATGGCAAAATTGAATGTATAGGGAAACACATGGAATTATTAAAAAATAACGAGATTTATAGAAATTTATATGATGGTTAGTACTATGATTCACTTTACAACAGCAATTATATTTTTAGCTGGTGTCATTATGCCCGTGGCAGTCATATTCCATCAAGAGCACCTTTAGATTATAAACATGTAGATAGATTATTAGTGCTAGATCCATTTAGCAAAGATATTATTATAAGAATTTTAATTTATATTTTGAGGGTTGTACTTATGTTAAAATAGCAAAAATTTATAATGAAGAAAAAGTACCAGGTAAAACTAATTGGAGAGATACAACTGTTTTAAAAATAATATCTAATGAGATTTATAATGGAGATTATGTATTTGGTAAAAGAAGTCGTAATAGTTTATTATGAAAATGTGGTTTAATCATTAGTAAGTAAAGAATTATGGAAAAAATTGCAGATGATCAAGTTAGTCTAATTGGTTCTTATAAAAAGACATTAAATCAAAGAAGATAAATTTATGGAATAAGTTAAGAAATTATGCTATACTATAGTTAATTAATGATTTATTACAATTGTGAAAAGACAATTTATTATATCATCATGTAATATATTTAAGTGATCCAAGATAATGTGATGTAAGTAAATTAAAGACAGTAATAAGACATCCAATTAAAAAGATAAAATAAATTAAATTTGAAAGTGAGATGTATTATGAAAGAATTAAAGTTTGATAGTGTTCCTTATATAATAAGAAATAAGAATTATAGTACTATTACATTTAAATTAATTTATAGTTGTAATTACGAGGAGAAAGATTTAGTTTATATAAATTTATTGCAACCTCTTATATCTAATTATTCTAAGAAGTGTAAAATTGAGCAAGAATTTAAGTTAGAATTAGTAAAAAGGTTAATAATTAATATGACTTTTAAAAAAATGATACTTAATGATAATCTATTTTTAACGTTTACCCTTACAGTACCAGATCCTAAGAGAGTAAAAGACTTTAACATAGAAAATGCTTTTTCGTTTTTTTATGATATGATTTACAATCCTAATGTATCTAATGGAGAGTTTGATAAAAAACAACTAGAACGTGAAAGAGAATATATTAAGTCAAATTTAAATGAATCATTGAAAAGAATATCAAACTTTTCCTATCAAAGATTTATTTCTTATTTTGATGATAAAAGTGAGTTAAAGAATAATATGTACAATAATATAGATCTATTAGATAAAGTCACTCCAAAAGATTTATATAAATATTATAAGAGTGTAATTATAGATAATACACCGATTTGTATTGTATATGGAGATGTTGATAAAGAAAAAGTAAATACACTTTATTATAAATATTTTAAGAAAAATGATAAACCTATAATTATAAATAAAAATTATAATTGCTATTTAATTCCAAAAAGTGACACAAGCTATATAGAGGAAAAATCTGATTATAATCAATCTGCATTATATTTTGGTTACAAAATAGAAAAAATGAGTGAGAAAGATAGAATATATTTATCATTATTATGTAATATTTTATGTAGTAGAGAAACAAATTTGATTTTTAATGCCTTACGCGTAGATAATAATCTTATTTATTCATATAATTTTGGTTGTAAGTCTAAAAATGCTATGTTTTTTATTGAAGCATATATATCAAAAAACTCAAAAGATAAAACCATTACCATTATAGATGAAATGTTTAGAAATATTAAGAATAAAAATAAAATAAAGGAATATATAGATAAGATATTAGTAGGAATAGAATATGAATTAATTGAATCAAAAGATTCCAAATATTTTAAATTGAATGAATTTATTGCTAAAAAATCTGAATCAGGTTTTACATTAAAAGAAATATATAATGGTTATAAGAAAATAAACATTGACAAATTTTTAAAATTCTTAGAAAGAGTAAAACTTGATACTATATATTTTTTAAGAGGTGAAGCTAATGAAAAGGAATAAAGTAATTACACTAGATAATGGCCTAAAGATAGTTATATATCAAGATAATACTAAACATTCTATGTATGCAGAGCTTATAGTTAATTATGGTGCGATTAATAAAGACTTTAATATAAATGATAAGGAATATCATATCTGCGATGGTATGTCTCACTTCCTTGAACATTTATTAATAGAACATAGTATTTATGGCAATTCTTTGCAGTATTTTAAAAAAAATTATATTGAATCTAATGGATTAACCTCATCTAGATTTACAAAGTTTTATATTCATACGGTAAAGGATTTTGAAGAAAATTTAGAGAGACTTATAAAGGTAGTAAATGTTCCTAACTTTAATAAAGAAGATATTGAAACTACTAAAAGTGCAATATTTGAAGAGATTAAAAGATCACAAGATAATAAATTCTCTGAGTTTAATATTTTAAAAAATAGTTGTTTATTTAGAAATATAAATTATAAAACAGTGTTAGGTAGCGAATCTGAATTATCAAGTATAGATTATAGTATGGCTAAATTATGTTATGATGTATTTTATCAGCCATTTAATCAAACACTCGCAATCGCAGGGAATATAGATATAGATAAAGTAGTAGAATTAGTTAAATCTATATATTTTGATATTAAAACAGAAAAAATTGATTATAAATTAATCGATTTTAATGAACCGGATGAAATTTCAAAATTAGAGGGTTCTATATATAAAGACATTACTAAGGAATATATATCAATAAACTATAAGATAAATATTTCTAATTTTTCACCAAAAGATAAAGTTAATTTAACCTTTTATTTAAGCTATTTTTTAGCATATAATTTTGCTCAAACTTCTGATGCCTATAAGAAATTAATAGAGGAAAATATATCAGTTGATAGAATATTCTTTGATTATAATTTCATAGATAAATTTTTAATTATACAGATAGGAACATACACGAGTGAATTTGATAAGTTTATAATTTTGATAACGAATATAATAAAAAGCAAAAAATTTAATCTAGAAGACTTTGAAGTAAGAAGAAAAAGATCTATAATTTCATTAATTACTAGAGAAGATAATTTTATTAATATGATTAAACCATTTATATCAAATGTTTCAGATTTTGGTTATAATTATATTGATGAGATAAAAGATATTGAACAGTTTAATTTTACTGATTATAAAAATATGATTAGTTCACTTGATTTTAGCAATTATTGCATAACGAAAATGCTAAAAAAATAGTTTATATATATATCATATACAAATTTACTCTACAAAATATAGAAAATTTATTCTAATAATATGTGATATAATCTAATTGGTGAAGAAAATGAGTTTAGGAAAAAAATTTCAAAATTAAGGAAAGAAAAAATATTATTCAATAGGAATTAGCAAATAAACTTCATGTTACTAATAGAGCAATATCTAGTTATGAATCTGATAAAACAGAACCTAGTTTAGATATATTATCTAATATAAGTTAGGTGTTTGATTGTAGTATAGGTTATTTAATTAATGGGTACAATAATAAAAATGATATTTAAACAGAAATTAAGGTTAAATTAACGAAAGGTGAATTTCAGTATTTAAAATTATTAATGGATAAATATACTAATCAAGTTAATATTTAAATATAATTATATATTTTAAGTAAGTTTAACTATATTAGTATAGTTTTTTTCTGTGTAAATTTTGTTATAAAAATTGCTTTGTTCGCTACATTATTTTAACTAAATCTGATATAATAACATAATTAGAAGAGGTGTTATGTTGTGGATAAGATAATAATAAGAGGAGCAAGAGAAAATAATTTAAAAAATATAGATATAGACTTACCAAAAAATAAACTTATAGTAATGACGGGAGTATCAGGAAGTGGTAAATCATCACTTGCATTTGACACAATATATGCAGAAGGTCAAAGAAGATATGTAGAAAGTTTAAGTAGTTATGCAAGACAATTTTTAGGTGGAAATGAAAAACCAGATGTTGATTTAATTGAAGGATTATCCCCAGCAATTAGTATAGATCAAAAAACTACTAATAGAAATCCTAGAAGTACCGTTGGAACAGTTACAGAAATATATGATTATTTAAGACTTTTATTTGCAAGAGTTGGTGTACCATATTGTCCTATTCATCGTATACCAATAAAGAGTCAATCTATAGAAGAGATGACTAATAAAGTATTAAATCTTGAAACTGGCAGTAAAATAATGATATTAAGCCCAGTGGTTGAAGGTGAAAAAGGGACTCATACTGATATTTTAGATAATCTTAGAAAAGATGGCTATGCAAGGGTAAAAATAAATGGTGAAGTATTTGATTTAAGTGATGAGATAAAATTAGAAAAAAATAAAAAAGACACAATAGAAGTAGTTATAGATAGGCTTATTATTAAAGAGGATATTAGAAGTAGACTTTATGAATCACTTGAAACATCAGCTAAGTTATCTGGTGGAAAAGTAATAATAGATGTTATTGGTGGTGATGAAATAATTCTTAGTGAAACATTTGCTTGTCCACATTGTAATTATTCACTTAAAGAGTTAGAACCAAGAATATTTTCGTTTAATGCACCATATGGAGCTTGTCCACACTGTAAAGGCCTTGGGTTTAAACAAAAAATAGATGAAGATTTATTAATACCTGATAAAACAAAGTCATTAAATGAAAATGCGATATTACCTTTAAAAAATATGGAAGATACAAATATATATATTCAAAAACTTGAAATAGTATGTAAGAAATATAAAATAGATATGGATAAACCTATTGAAAAGTTAAAAAGGAAAGAACTTGATATTATTTTATATGGGACGGATGAACCAATTAAATTTAAATTTGAATCAAAAAGTGGGAATATATATAACAAAACAGAAATATATGAAGGTATAATAGGCAATTTTGAAAGAAGATATAGAGAAACAAATAGTTCATTTATACGTTCTTGGCTTGAATCATATATGATTGAACAAGAATGTACCCATTGTCATGGAGCAAGATTAAATGAAAGTGTACTTAATATATTTATTAATGGAAAAAGTATTTATGATGTATGTAATATGAGTATAAAAAATGTATTTGAATTCGTTAATAATCTGAAACTATCTGAAGAAGAAAAACAAATATCAGAAGTAGTACTTAAAGATATTAAGGATAGATTATCATTTTTAATAAATGTAGGTTTAGAGTATTTAACACTAAATAGAAGTGCTTCAACATTATCAGGTGGAGAAAGTCAAAGAATACGTTTAGCAACTCAAATAGGTTCAAGATTAACTGGAATACTTTATGTTCTTGATGAACCATCTATTGGACTTCATCAAAGAGATAATCAAAAATTAATTAATTCAATGCTTGAAATGAGAGATTTAGGTAATACATTAATTGTAGTAGAACACGATACAGATACAATGCTTCAGGCAGATTATTTAGTGGACATTGGCCCAGAACAAGGAGTTAATGGTGGATATGTAGTTGCAAAAGGTACTCCTAAAGAGGTTATGGAAAATCCAAATAGCATTACAGGCAGATATTTATCAGGGAAAGAGAAAATTGAAACACCTTTAAAAAGAAGAAAAGGGAATGGACTATACTTAGAGGTAAAAGGTGCACAGGAAAATAATTTAAAAAATATAAATGTAAAATTTCCACTTGGCAAATTTATATGTGTAACTGGGGTATCAGGAAGTGGTAAATCAACACTTGTAAATCAGATACTTTATAAAGTTATTAGAAATAGTTTATATAAAACAAAAGAAAAACCTGGTAAACATAAAACTATAAAGGGTATAGAGTATTTAGACAAGGTAGTAAATATTTCCCAAGAACCTATAGGTAAAACACCAAGAAGTAATCCTGCGACTTATACAGGGGTATTTGATGATATAAGAGATGTATTTACAAATACAAAAGAAGCAAAAATTAGAGGATATGATAAAGGAAGATTTTCATTTAACGTAAAAGGTGGAAGATGTGAAGCATGTTTCGGGGATGGAGTAAAGAAAATAGAGATGCACTTTCTTCCTGATGTTTATGTTCCTTGTGAAGTATGCCATGGAACTAGATATAATAGTGAAACTCTTCAAATAAAATATAAAGGAAAAAATATCAATGATGTACTTAATATGACAGTAGATGAAGCTTTAATATTCTTTGAGAATATTCCTAAGGTTAAATCCAAATTACAGGTAATGGTAGATGTTGGGCTTGGATATATGAAACTTGGACAAAGTGCTCCTAGCCTATCAGGTGGGGAAGCATCAAGAGTAAAACTTGCTAAGGAACTACAAAAAAAACCAACAGGCAAAAGTTTATTTATACTTGATGAGCCAACTACTGGTCTTCATTCTTATGATATAAAAAAATTACTTAAAATACTAGATAGAATAGTAGATAATGGTGATACTGTTATTGTTATTGAACATAATTTAGATGTAATAAAAAGAGCAGATCATATTATAGATTTAGGCCCAGAAGGAGGAGATGGCGGTGGAGAGGTAGTATTTACTGGTACACCAGAGGAAATTATAAAGGAGGATAAGAGTTATACAGGGAAATATTTAAAAGATATTTTGTAGAGTATATTCATAAAAAATAAAACAAACTAATACATTATGCTATGTGAACACCTGAAAACATTGTACGGAGTGTTTAGAAAAATAACGAATAAAATTAAAAGATGTTTTTGAAAATATCTTTTTTTATTTTTTAGTTAGTGGTATAATTTTATAGGAAAAGGATATGATAATATGAAGTTAATTATAAAAGATAAAAATGTATATCGTATAAATAAATTTATTGATTCTCTTTTATATATATTTGGATATACATTAGTATTATTTTTAGTGGACATGATATTTAATTCATTTGATATAGATAATTATTGGTTTGGACTTTTAGCAGTTATTATAATATATATTTTAAATAAAACTATAAAACCAATAATAGTTAAATTAACTTTACCAATAACGGCATTAACGCTTGGGTTATTTTATCCGTTTATTAATTTATTTATATTAAAAATTGTGGATTTTATACTTAATGACCATTTTCAAATATATGGAATTGTTAGTGGTATACTAATTGCTATCTTTATTAGTATAATGAACTTTTTTGTAGAAGAATTAGTTATAAAACCAATAATAAGAAGGTGTGATAAATGAACCGAGTAGCATTTTCTATATTTAATATTAATATATATTGGTATTCATTATGTATATTAGTTGGAGTTATAGCTGCATATTTTTTAATAACTAATGAATCAAAAAAGCATAATATAAATAAAGATACTATAAATGATTTAATATTTTATACATTAATTATGGGTATAATTGGTGCGAGAATTTATTATGTTTTATTTAATTTAGATTACTATACTCAAAATCCATCTGAAATATTAAAAGTATATAATGGTGGGCTTGCAATTCATGGTGGAATAATATTTGGTATTATATTTGTATATTTCTATTGTAAAAAAAAGGGTTTAGGTTATCTTAAAATATTAGATATATGTGCTCCCGCAGTAATGCTAGCGCAGAGTTTTGGTCGCTGGGGTAACTTTTTCAACGGGGAAGCACATGGATTTGTAACTACACTTGAAACACTTAAAAATATTCATGTACCACAGTTTATAATAGATGGTATGTTTATAGATGGTAATTATTATTATCCAACTTTTTTGTTTGAAAGTATCTGGTGTATAATTGGGTTTATCATATTAATGATTCTTAGAAAAAGAAAAAATATTAAATTAGGGATTCAAATTGGATTATATTTTGTATGGTATTCTGTAGGAAGATTCTTTATTGAATCACTTAGAACTGATAGTCTAATGTTATTTAACTTAAAAATGGCCCAAATAGTATCGGTAATTGGTATGGTTTTAGGAATTATATTAATTATATCATCTAAAAAAAGAGAAAAATATAATGATATAGGAAGGTGATAGTATGTTTGATACTATTATTATAGGATGTGGTCCCGCTGCAATGAGTGCTTCTATTTATTTAAAAAATGCAAATAAGAAAGTATTAATAATTGAAAAAAATGCACCTGGTGGGAAAATATTAAAAACTGAAAAAATAAATAATTATTTAGGGTTTAATGAGGAAGATGCAAGTACCCTTGCTTATAAAATGTATGATCAAACTAATAAACTTGGGATACCTATTAAAATAGAAAAAGTAATTGATGTAAAAGATTCTATTGATAAAAAAATAGTAACTACAGATAAGAATAAATATGAAGCTAAAACAATATTAATCGCATGCGGAAGAGTAGAAAAACCACTCGGAATAGAAAATGAGGATAAATTAAATGGACATGGTGTAAGTTATTGCGTTAAATGTGATGCATCTTTATATAAAGATAAGATAATAGCTATTGTATCAAATACCATTGATGATGTTTTATACTTAAGCGATATTGCATCAAAAGTAATATTTATTAATAATTCAAATGAGATTTTTAGCATTAAAAGGGATAATATAGAAGTTATTAATAATGAAAAAATAATAAAAATAAATCAGAAGGATAATGTGATTAGTAGTATAACCTTGTCAAATAATAATGAATATAATATATCATGTTTATTTATTGAAACGGGATATACGCCTAACATTGATTTTATAAAATCATTAAATATTGAAACAAAAAATAATTATATTATAACGGATGATGAGATGAGAACAAATATAAATGGTATTTATGCATCAGGCGATATAGTTTATAAGAAAGTTTATCAGATAATTAATGCTGCATCAGAGGGGGCTCTTGCGGCATTATCAATAATTAAATATTTGAATAAGGAGTAATAATTATGACATTTTCCGGAAAAATAAAACAAGAAATATCAAATTTGGAACTATCAAAATTAGAATATATTTCAGAGTTATCAGGTATATTTAGAACAAGTGCAGATATAAAATTATATAATATAAGGGTTCAAACTGAAAATATAAATGTTGCTAATAGGATATTTAAAATAGTTAAAAATATTTATGGTGTAACATCAAATATAACCATAAAGAAAAATTATAACTTTAAGAAAAATGAATTATATATAATAGAAATAAAAAAAGATGTTTTAAAGATTATTAAGGATTTAGGTCTTTTAAATGAACAAGGCTTTGAACTTTTAAAAATTCCTAATGAATTTATTGTTTCCGATGATGAATTAAAAAGGGCATTTATTAGAGGATGCTTTCTTATAAGTGGAAGTGTTAATGATCCTAAAACATCAAGATACCATTTAGAGTTCTTAATAGACGATATTGATTTTGCTAATTTTTTATGTACACTATTGAATGAATATGATTTAAATTCAAAAGTACATAGAAGAAAAAAAGGTTATATGGTATATATAAAAGAATCAGAAAAGATAAGTCAACTTCTTGCAATAATAAAAGCATATGAACAAGTATTATATTTTGAAGATATACGAATATATAGGGAAAAAGTAAATATGTCTAACAGAATTAATAATTGTGAACAGGCTAATATAGAAAAAAGTATGAAATCTGCACTAAAACAAATAGAAGATATTAATTATTTAAAGCAAATAGATTCTTATGATCTACTTGATGAAAGGGTAAAAGAGGTTGCGGATTATAGAATTAAGTATCCAGAGAGCTCATTAATAGAATTAAGTGAAATAATTAGTATAGAGACTAATTCAAAAATGACAAAGTCATGTATAAATCATAGACTTAGAAAAATAAGAGAACTAGCTGAAAAATCTAGAAATAATGGGGAATAAAGAGGTAAATCATATGAAAAAGAATTTGAGAAAAAAATCATGGTCAGTGCTAATTGGCATTATTATAATATTAATTTTATTAATAATTTTATTTATATACTTTATTTTGACGAAAAAGGATACTATTTATGGAATAAGAAGAGTCTTAAAAAATAGATATGATTCTATTGAGTGTGTAGATTCAGCTTGCAATGGTTTTATAGTTAAGGATAAAAATAAAATTACTTTGCTAAATAAATATGGAAAAAAAGTAAGTGATATAAATAATACTGATTCTATTAATGTATATAGAATAAATAAAAATAACTATTTAGTAAAAAAAGATAAATATTATCTATATGATGATAAAAATAAGGAAATCTATTCCAATGATAATTATATTGATATTATAAATGATGATTATTATATTTTTGAATATGATAATAAATATAGTATAGTATATAAAGATGGAACCATAAAATATGATAATATATCTAAGTTTGGTTCTTATTTGGATAATTCATTATATTCCTTATTAATAAATAATCAATATACATTATTTGATGATAAATTCGATGTTATATTATCTGATTATAGTATTTCTCAAGAGGTTAATAATAAATATATAATTGTAAAAAATGAAAAAAATAATACCTTTAATTATTTTGATATTAATAAGTTAAAAATAATTGGAGATTCATTTGAAAAATATAATATTAATTCAAATAATGAATGCATAATTACCAAAAGTGAAAATAATTCGTTAAACCAATATAAATTAGATTCAAAGGGGCACCAGATTAGTTTGGGATCAAATTTTAACCAATTATCTGAAATAAATAGTATTAAAGATAAACTTGATCATAATAGTTATCATTTATATTCTGAAAGTATATTTGAAAGTAATCAAAAAAATATATTAGTAGATAATTTAAAAAATAAGAGTATAGGTATTTATAATATTGATACAAAAAAATATGAATTACTTTACTCATATAAAAAAGATGTAGAAAATATATATTCAAGTATAAATATTTTAAATAATGAAGGTGAATTATATTTACAGATAACATGCAGTTCATTATGTGAAAAACAAATGAATATTGTTTATAATATGACTAAAAATAAAAAAGAGTTTGATTTATCAACTATTGATGCTATAGCACAAAAATATATACAATATGAAAATGGATATAAATTAATAAAATATTCTCAAACTTCTAATGATGAGAGCTATAGAAATAAATATGTTCTATATGATGATAACAATAAGAAATTGGCTATAAGTGATAATTATATATATGTACTTGGATCTAATATATTATTTGGTGATATTGAATATGAGAATATTAGCTTTTATATGGTAAAGGAAAACAAAATTCTTAATCAAGAAGGTTCAGGAATTATTATTAATAAAAATGATAAAAAATATTATAAGTATAATGATGAAAATAATGTTATTGTTTTGGATTCGGATTTAAAAGAAGTATTAAATACAGATTTAAATAGTTATCTAGATTATAGCGATAATTTAATTACCTATGCTAAATCTAATTATGTTTATTTTTATAATACAAAAAGTTCTATGAATAATTCGTATAAATTAGTAGGTAATGAAAAAATAAAATATTCTAATAATGAAAATATTCCATCATATAATGGTGCTATATTTATAAATAACTATGATGAAAATTATTTTAAAATTGTTAATTTTCAGGGTAAAGTCATAGAAAAGAGAAAAAATATGATAATAAGTTCTGTAGTAAAAAATAATGAAAAAGTATTTATTATTACTAAGGATGATAAAAATAATTATGGAATGTATGTTACTAAATAATGGCATGTAAAGAGTCAGTTTTCAAGCTGACTTTTTAAAATATTAATTTCATGAACTATTAAACCAGTAACTTTTGATATAAAGTTGATATCGGTATTTTCTTTTAACATATTTTTAGCAATTGTAATAGAAGTTTCTTTAATAACTCTATCTCCCTTTGATACCTCTTCTAATTTTTCTTTATTTTATATTGTTAATAATAACAATTCTTTTTCTAATTTGCTTAATTTTTCTCTATTATAATATTCTTTCTCGATTAACACAAGATTAACTTTATATTTTATTATACTATCTTCACCTTCCCCTATGCCCAATAAAAAAATTCATTATTTAATATGAAAAAGTGCTATAAATGTGATATAATTTTATATATAATAGGAGAGTCGTATATGGGAAAATTAAAAGAGAGAAAATATAAAATATTATTAGCGCTTATAGCGGTCTTAATATCAGCAATTATAATAAATAGAATTGGTTTTTTAGACATGCATAAAAATGAAGCAAGTATAGGCAAGGTATTAGTTAATAGAATAAATTCACTTAGTGCAAATATTAATGACAACATAGTCAACGCCTATGATGAAATAAACTATAAAATAAAATTTAATTTAGATAGCAAGGAAGACTTAGAAAGAACTGTAAAAATAAATGTAACATTATCAGATGAAGAATCTAAATATATAAAATTTAAGGAAATAAATGGTAATAATATTTCATCAAAAATAAGTGAAAATCAGAAAAACCTAGAAATAACAATGATGAAAGTTAGGACTAATGAAGAAACTAAAGTAAATATAACACTACTAGTATCTGGTGCTCCAAATAATTTAAAAATAAATCCTATAGTTAGTATAAAGGAGGAAACGCAAGAAAATCAAACAAAAATATCAACTGATGCATTGATTGTAAAAACAAATAGTGTTCAAGGAAAAGTATTAGATAGTGATGGTGCAAAAGTAAGTAACATAGAGCTTTCATTAAAAAAAGAAAATGAAGAGATAAAAAGAACATATACAGACGAAAATGGTAATTATATATTTAGCGGACTAGAAGAAGGATTATATAATATTGGATTAGAAGAGAAAGATTATATATTAGAAAGCGAAAATAAAATAGAAATAAAAGAAGGGACATCACTAAATTTAGTAGTAAGAAAAGTAAACCCATATAATATAGAAACATCAAAGACAATAAGTAGATTAATAATAAAAAATAATGGGAAAGAAGAAACATATACATATAATGATTTAGAAAAAGTAGTACAATCAATAAAAGAGTTAAAAGAAATAGAAGGTGAAATAACATATAAAATAACAGTAACAAATACTGGAGAAAAAGAGGGTATAGTAGAGGTAGTAAAAGATATAATCCCATCTGGACTTAATTTTAACAAAGAAAAAAATGAAGGATGGGAAGAAAATAAAGGCATCGTATACAATAGAGAACTAGAGGGTATAAAATTAAGAAAAAATGAGAGTAAAACAGTAACATTAAAATTAGACATAGCAAAGACAAAGGAAGCAAAAAATTATATAAACAATGTAACAGCATATGGAGAAGTATACAATAATATATCTTATGTGATAGATAATAAGGCATATAAAGAAGAAAGAGTATTAGAAGGAGATAAACTAATAAAACCGATAATAGAAATAGAGGGTTTTGATGGATGGTATACGGATAAGAACTATACAAATAAATATAATTTCAATAATATTGTAACAAAAGATATTATACTTTATGGGAAAATTAATAGGGAAAAGGAAAAATTTAACGTAACATTTATAGATGATGGGAAAATAATAGAAACAAAAAAGGTAGAAAGTGGAGATAAGATAGGACAAATATCTAATCCTTCAAAAGATGGTTATACATTTATAGGATGGTATGAAGAAGATTCTGAAAATTCATTTGACTTTGATAAAAGTATAGAAAGAGATGTAACATTATACAGTAAATATGAAATAAATAAATATAATGTAACATTTATAAATGAAGGAAAAGAATATGATAAGCAAGAAGTAGAATACAAATCTAATATTAATGAAATTACAACACCAACAAAGGAGTATTATACATTTAAATATTGGAGTTTAGAAAAAAATGGTCAAAAGTACGATTTAACTTTACCAGTAACAGACAATATTACATTATATGCAGTATATGAGATAAATAAGTATGATGTTGTATTTATTGATGATAATAATGAAATAAGTAAAGATAACGTAGAAGCAGGTACTATATTAATTGCTCCAAAGGTAGGTAAACAAGGATACACATTTAAACACTGGAGTACAAGTATAAATGGAGAAGGTTATGATTTAACCATGCCAGTAACAAGTAATATAACACTATACTCAGTATATGAAATAAATAAATATAATATAGAGTTTTATGATTATGAAAATAATATAATAAAAACATTAGAAAAAGAATATAATAAGACATTAGTATTAGATGAAGCACCAAGTGTGGAAGAAGAAGGCTACACATTTACAGGTTGGTATGAATTACTTTCAAGTACGCCATATGATTTTAATTCTAAAATAACAAGAGATATAAAATTATATCCAAAACATGAAATTATAAAAAATGCAGTAACATTTAATGATGAAAATAAAATAACAAAACAAGAAGTAAATTATGGAAGTAATGCAAATGAGATAGAATCCTTGGGTAAGGAAGGCTATACATTTAAATATTGGAGTATAAGTATAAATGGAGAAGCATTTGATTTTAGTACACCAATAACAAATGTAACAACATTATATGCAGTATATGAAATAAATAAATATAGAGTAACATTTATAAATGAAGGTGTAGAATATAATAGTCAAGAAATAAATTATAACAATCAAATAAATACTATAGAAAATCCAAGTAAAGAAGGCTATACATTTAAATACTGGAGTACAAGTGTATATGGAGATGCTTATGATTTAACTACACCAGTAACAAATGATATAACATTATACTCAGTATATGAAATAAATAAATATAAGATAACATTTAAAAATTATGATGGAAGCATACTTCAAGAAGAAACATTAGAATATGGAAGTACTCCAGCATATAAAGGAGAAACACCTGTAAGAGAAAAAACACAAGAGTACACATATACATTTAGCGAATTTACACCTAATTTACAGGTTGTTAGAGAAAATAAGGAATATGTGGCACAATTTACTTCAACTAAAAATAAATATAAAATAACATTTGCAAATTATGATGGAAGCATACTTCAAGAAGAGGACTTAGAATATGGAAGTACTCCAACATATAAAGGAGAAGCACCTATAAGAGAAAAAACACAAGAGTACACATATACATTTAACGGATTTACACCACAAATAACCAATGTAACAGGAGTGTTTACATATATTGCAAGTTATACATCTACAAAAAATAAATATATAGTAACATTCATGGATGGTGATAATATATATGCAAGTATTGAAACAGAATATGGTGAAAGCGTAAATAGAGTTACCGATCCAAGTAAAGAACATAATATATTTAGAGAATGGAAATTAAATAATGAGGTATACGATTTTAATAGCTTAGTAACTGATAACATAACATTATATAGTAGTTATGAACTAGTAGAAAAACCAGTTGTTACACGTACACCTGATGGATGGGTAAAAGACAAAGTAGTTGTTAATATTGCAAGCAATCATGCTGATTATTCATATAAATATAAAATAGATGATGGAACATATATTGATTATACTAATGAATTTGAAATATATGAAAATTGTACTATTACTGCTAAATCAATAAAAGAGAATGTAGAAAGTCAAATAACTACATATGAAATAGATAATATTGATAAAATAAAACCAGCATTAAATATGTTTGAATCTGATAATATTACAACAAGTGGATTTGATGTTAACATTAAAGCTATAGATAACGAATCGGGATTATATCAAATAAAAGTATACTTAAATGATGAACTTAAAGAAACATACTCATATATAACAGGTTTAAATGATGAAAAAAGTGAAACTTATACATTTGAAAATTTACAAGAGGATACAACTTATAAAATAAAAATTGAATTAGTTGATAAAGTAGGTAATGTTATTTTATCAGAAGAAAAAGAAGTCACTACCTTAAGAAGAATAATAGTAGCAAGAATAATTGGCAGAAATAATTCTTTATATGAAAGTGTTGATAATTATGAACTGTTTGAAAGTTTATCTGAAGCTATAAATGCATGTTCTAATAATCAGTGTACTATTCAAATGACACTTAATGTAAATGAAAGTGTTGAAATATTGAATGAACAAAATATTACCTTTGATTTAAATGGAAAAATGGTCGAAGGCACTAGAAATTATACAATTTCAAATTATGGTAAGTTAATAATTATTGATAGTAATGAAAATCCGGGCAAAATAGTTAATAAAAATGAAAATGCAATCATAAATCAAAGTAGTGGATTATTAGGATTAGGGATTAATGATGGGATTGTTTCTAAAGAAGTGCCAAATATTACCGGAACAACATATGGAATATATAATACAGGAACATTTAATTTCTATGATGGTAAAATAGAGGGATTAAGTGCAATATATGGTGATATTAATGATACACCATATTCATATAATGCATCTATAACAAACACAACGCATGAAATAGCAACATTAAATCAAATTGCTGATCCAGAGGCAAGAATAATTGGAGGGGCATATTATTCTCAATTGAAATCTGCTGTTTCACAGACAGAAAATGGAAACTATGAAGAAGTGGATAATAATACATCACTTATGCAAAGTGCTGTTCCAACTAGTGGTATTGGGGCAATATATGATGAAGAAACTGGTAAACTAGTTATGAAAGCTATGAGTTCTACAAATTTACAATCATCTTATATAAAGATAGATTTATCAAATTATAAAGATAATCAAAGATTAACTATTAATATTGATAAAACTGGCTTTAATAATGCATATTTAACAATTAAAGATACAAAGTCTGTACCAAGTTACAATGATGCAAGTGGAAGATTTATGTACTTGGAATATAGTAAAAATGCATATCAAAGTGACTATAGCACTCATCTTCAGGCTGGTAAAATATACTATTTACATATTGGATATTATGGGCAAAGTACAAGTAATAGTGATACGTTTGTTATAAATAACATAACTCTTACTAATTACACAAGTGAAAGTGTTAATATAAAGGATACTCTTAAAAAAGAAGGCGATTATGGATTTATATATGATGAAAGTACGGATAGTTATATTTCAACGAATTCAGGTGTTTCAAATTCTACATCAATATCATACTTTAAGGTTGATCTACTAGATAAGTCTGAAAATATTAATATAGTTATGAATGCACAAATATCTAGTGAATCTCATGATTATGGATATATAGTTTTAAAAAAATGTGATATAAATAATAACTGTAGTGAATCACAAAGGTATAGAAACTCTGGAAAATCATCAAATGAAGTTACTATCCAATTAGAAGCCGGCAAGATTAATTACATTTATTTAAAATATCAAAAAGATAGTGGGACTGATTCTAATGATGATAAATTTACCATTAGTTTTGTAACTGATGTGAAAGATTTGTTAATAAATCAAAATCAATTTCATGAGACAACAAATAAAACTGATAAAAATAAAGTTGTTGTTTTAAATAGTAAGGTAGATACTTTACAGCTACTTAAGAATGTAACTGTAACTGAGCCAATAGATGTTGTAGAAACAAGAGAAATGATTTTAGACTTAAATGGTAATACGTTGGATTCAAATACATCTGATTATGTTATAAAAAATAGTGGAACCCTTACTATAGTTGATAATAAATACAATTCTGATATAGAAAGTGCGGAGGAAAACTATAAAACTACTCAAGCAAAATATGACGATGAGTACGCTAAAGCTTTAGAAAAGTATAACAAAAATAAAGAGGAATACGAAAAAAAGCTAGAGGAGTATTATGCAAAAAATAAGGTAATAGAATATGGATATACGGGAGATTATCAAGAGTATATAGTTCCTGAATCCGGTAGGTATAAAATTGAACTTTGGGGAGCATCTGGTGGTAATTCTATGGCCAATGGTTCTATTGGCGCACAAGGTGGACTTGGAGGATATACGAAGGGTGAAATTAATTTAGAAAAGGGTCAAAAATTATATATCTTTGTAGGTCAAAAAGGAACGGATGCCCTTGTAGGTAAAGATTCTGAAGCATCGTATAATGGTGGTGGACTTGGTACATGGGATAACCATGATGATGAAGCTGCAGGAGCTGGTGGTGGTGCAACAGATATAAGATTATTTCAAGAAAATGGTATGTGGAGTAATTTTGACTCATTAAAAAGCCGTATTATGGTTGCTGGTGGTGGTGGAGGAGCCTCATGGACAACAAATGGAGGGAATGCTGGAGGACTTAATAGTTATAGCAGTAATCCGTCCGCTTCAGAAGCAACTCAAACAAGCGGTTATAAATTTGGAATTGGACAAAATGGATCTGGGACAGGAGATGGTGATGGTGTAGCTGGTGCTGGATCAGGATACTATGGTGGAACTACAAGTGGGAATAGTTCTGGAAAAGAAACTGGTACTGGGGGTTCATCATTTATATCAGGGTATGATGGATGTAATGCTATTGGTGAAGAGTCTACAGAAGATAGTATAGTCCATACTGGGCAATCAATTCATTACTCTGGATTAGCATTTACTAATTTTGTTATGAAATCAGGAAATGATGAAATGCCAACTACAGATGGGGCTAGTTCTATGATAGGTAATTTAGGTAACGGATATGCAAAAATTACAAGACTTGAAGTACTAGAGACAGGAGAAGAAATAGAAAAGCCGGTTAATCCAAATATAGATGAAACACCAGAAATGGCAATCTCTAATTTTACATATCAAGGTAATGGTAAAATGACCGTCAATAATAATTTATTAAATTCATATGTAAATAATCAAAATAATAAGTCAGTAACATATTATAATAAAAAAATAACTGTAAAAGATGAGGATCAAATATCTGTAAAAGGTAATATATATTTATATCAAAATTACTCAAGTAGTAATTATTCACTTGGAACGGCTTATATAGGATTTTCAAAAACAAATGAAGCAAATATTGATGATTTTGACTCATTTGTAGAAAAAGATATAAATTCGTATATTTCAAATGCACAGATGGATGATTTTTCAATAACAATAGATGAACCTGGAGAATATTATTTTAAAATTGTATTATTTCATAATACAAATATAAGTCGTTATACTGTATATTCTGATTTATGCAATTTAAATATTACAAATAAACCTGAGTTAAAACATGCTATAAAGCAGGATGTTACTTTAACAGGAAACATTACAAGTACAACAAGCTCATTAATATATAATGACAATAATGCTAATTTGAATATATCTTCTGGTATTTTAAAAACAAATAAATCAGGTGATTATTCGGCTATTATAAATTATGGAAATGTTTCAACAGGGATAGATAGTTATATTGATGTTAATCAATCAGGAAATTATGGTATTAAAAATTATGGTAATGGAAGTTTAAATGATATAAAAGGTTTAATTAGTTTAAGTAATTCATCTACTGGTATATATAATATGTCATCAATTAAAAAGTTAAGTAATATAACTATTGATACTAAGGATAATACAGGATTAGGACTATATAATGAGTCACATAGTGATATAGAACTTGAAAATTTAGATATTAAAGCGACTAATTTAATTTATAACAAATATGCGAATATGACTATAACAAGTGGGGCTTATAGTAGTACTGGTAACTATAATAATGAAGCTATAAGAAATGAACATGGAATTATAAATATAAATGGTGGTGTATTATCCGGTAATATAAAAAATAACGATGAATCCATTATTATAATAAATTCAGGTGAAATATCGGGAGACAACCTTGTAACTAACTATAATAGCACAACAACTATAAATGGTGGGATTATAAATAATCGAATATCAAATACAGGTTTAACAACTATAAATGGTGGAACTATAAATAATCAGATAGTTAATGACAGAGAAGATAGCGCTGTTGTTAATATAAATGAATCTGCAGTAATAAACGTTTCTAATAATGAGGCGATAAGAAATGTATCTGGAACTATAAATATAAATGGTGGCATTATAAATCATAATAGTTCAAATCATGCTGTTATTTATGTTTTTTCTGGATCAGTAAATATTGGTAATAAAGATTCTCTAGTAGAAAGTGGCCCAAAAATAACGTCAAATGGTAACGGAATATCATTCTATGATAATAATAGAGTTAAGATTGTAAATTTCTATAGTGGAGAAATAACAGCAAAAAAAGGCATGATATTATCTAATGCTATTATAAATGAGGTAAGAGAAGGATATGATATTAATATTGAAAGTTATAATAGTGATGAAGAATTAGAAATCCTAACGTTAAAAGCACCAACAGATTATGTAGCGCAGGTAGGAGAAACTAAATATGCTAGTTTACAAAGTGCAATTGATAGTATTAATGATGCTAATGATTCAACAATAACAATATTAAAAGATATAACTACAGTATTACCTATAAATAATACTAAGAGTGTAGAAATAGATCTAAATGGTCATAATATAAGAAATTATGGTAATAATACATACTTAACAAATGAAGGAATACTAACAATAAGAAATAGTTCAGAAACAGATTCATCAATAAAAACTCAGAAAAGAACTATATTAAATGATAGCTCAATTAAATTAAATAATATTACAATTGGTTCGTTATTAGAAGGACCGATATTAAATCATAACTCATTTACTTTAGATAGTGGCTATTTAACTTATTATGGATCTTTAGATTCCATTAAAGTTATAGAAAGTATAAAAAATAATGATGAAGTTAATCCAAAGATAACTATAAATGGTGGTACTATAGATACAACAAGTCAATCTGGTGATGGCATATATGCACAGGATACAATAGTAAACATGAATAATGGATTAATAACAGAAAGTAGGAAATATTATCAAAGAGGAATATACATATCATCAAATTCAAAATTATATATGAATTCAGGAGAAATATCAGGTAGATTTTATCCAGGTGCTATTGTAAATGATGGATATGCTGAAATATTAAACAATTCTCATGTATATAGAAATTATGATCAGAGCCAACCTGCTATAGATAACAGAGGTAATTTAGTTATAAATGGTAAAGACGTTATTATAGAATCAAAAACTGCTGGTGTTGCAATCAAAAATAATTCCGAAGCAATATCTAATATATATAGTGGAAGTATATTGACTCAACGAGATTCTGCTATAGAAAATTATGGGACTTTAAATGTCGGAACGAAAGGTGATTTAGATAGCGATGGGAATATGATTGTATCAAAATCTGATCCAGAAATTAAAGGTAATACTTATGGTGTTAATAATCAGTCTGGTGGATTTAATTTCTATGATGGAATAATAAAGGGTAAAACAAACGCTATATATGGTAGTGTAGTTGAAATAGAACGAGGATATGATATTGTTACTGATATGTTTGATGGTTATGAGGCAAAATATTTAGATAAGTTCCCTATGGTAGCTATAAAATCTACAAATAAGGAATATTATGATTTACAAGATGCGATAAATGAGGTATCAATAACTGGTGATACAATTACTATGCTTAGAGATGCTAGTAATATTCAAAGCAATGAATCAATTATTATTCCAAATGATAAAGATATAATACTAGATTTAAATGGGAAGACAATAACTGTTTCAAATGAGTTATATTTAGTTAATAATGGTAAATTAACGATTACTGATTCAAATGGAAATAATACTGGTATTATAACGAGTAAATTATCAAAATTAATAGAGAATAATGGTGAGTTAACAATAGAAAATACAAAATTAAACTCTGATTCAAATATTATAATAGATAATAAAAATATATTGAATCTTAATGATTCAATATTAACAAGTGGTTCAAATATTGTGTATAACTATACAGATTCTAATTTATATATTAATGGTAGTACACTTACAAGTACTTCAACATCATTATATAATGAGGAAGGAGCTTATGTAAAAATAGATGGTTCATCCACTAATGTACAAGGTCGTGATTCTGTTGCGATAGATAACAATGGGGATCTTGTCATAGATGATGGTACAGTTGATGGAAAAACTGGTAATTTAGCAGTAAAAGTAGGTCAGACAGGTACTTTTACATTAAATGGTGGAACAATTATATCTTCTTCTAAATATGAATATGCATCAGTAACAAACTATGGTATATCTATAATTAATAATGGTAATATAGCATCAGGTAAAATTTATAATTATAATGATCTTACAATAAATGGTGGAACTGTTTCGGGTGTTACTAATGAGAAAAACTTTGTAATGAATGGTGGAACATTAAGCAATTATTCACCATATGCGAAACCACTAACAAATAGTAATGCAGGTACTTCAACTATTATAGGAGGAGAAATAACTGGTGATACTTATGACGGATATACAGTAAAAAATGATGGTATATTAACTCTTGGAATTAAGGGCGATATTGCTGAAGATAATAGTTTAAATGTATCAACAATTAGCCCAAGTATAACAAATACAAATATAACAAATAATAGCTCTATAGGTATAAACAATAAAGGTACATTTAATTTCTATGATGGAAGAATAACTGCTCATGTAGCAATAAGTGGTAACATAACTGAAATAGAATCAGGGTATGAGGTAATAACTGAAACTGATGAAAATAATCGTGAAGTAAAATACTTATCTTTATTACCTCTTGTAATAAATGCTAGAACAAATAAAGAATATTATAGTTTGCAAACTGCAATAGATGAATCAAATAATGGCGATACACTTAAAATAACAAGAAATATTACTAATATATCAACTGATAGTATAGTAAATATACAACGAGGTAAAAACATTACTATTGATCTTAATGGAAAAACAATAACATCATCAATAGAATATTATTTAATGAATAATGGTGAATTAACTTTAACTGATAACACGAATTTAGGAATGATTTATAGTAGTAATCAAAAGATAATATTAAATAATAATATATTAAATATAAATGGTGGAGTATATAAATCAGACTATAATATTGTACTTGAAAATAGTGAAAGTGCAAAGATGATACTTACTGGCGGAACAATAACGGGGACTAATAATAATGATTCAACAAAAATTAGTAATTTAGGATATATTAAGATTAATGGTGAAAATGTATTAATAACATCTAGACGTAGCCCTGCTATTTCAAATAATGGAACAATGGATATTTATTCTGGCACAATAAGTCAATTAGATGAAAAAAATGATATTATAAATAATTCTGGTACATTAACTTTATATGGTGGAAATATTACTGGTACTTCAGGTTATTCAGTTGTTAATTCCGGCACATTTGAAATGAAAGAAAATGCATCAATTGGAAATATTAAAAATAATAACATAGCAATAATGGACTCATCTAAAATAAATTATATATATAATATGAAGAGTTTAACAATTAATTCTTCAAATATTAGTAATATTAACAATTCTAATGGTGAGGCTGTTATATCTAATAGTGAAATATATAAATTATCAAATAGTAGTGGAAATGTGCAAGTAAATAATTCTACAATAACAGGTGAAGTGTCTAATTATAACTTTTCATCTTCATTATTATTAAATAATTGTATAACTTCTAATTTAAGTAATACTGGTAACACAATTGTTATAGGAGGATCTATAACAAGTAATACAAAAGAGGCAATAAATAATTCTGGTATATTAATACTTGGTGAAAAGGATGGCAATATAATTTCTGATTCTCCAAATGTTACAGGTACAACTTATGGTATAGTTAACACAGGAACATTTAATTTCTATGATGGAATTATAAATGGTAATATTGATAATGGTGCAATAAATGGACTTATAACTGAAATAGAAGATGGTTATAAATTAGTTACAAATACAGATAATAATATTATCAGTGCTACACTTTTACCAAAGGGTGAGGATGCAAGTGTAGCAAGAATAGGAAGTGTAAATTATAAAACCCTACAAGATGCAATAAATTATGCAATAAATCAGAGTGGGACTACAGATATAATATTAACAGCAGATATAGTTCTTGATTCTGATATAGTGATTGATAATAATGTAAAAATAAATATATATTTAGAAAATCATACAATAACTGGCGGTACAGTAATTGGTGATGGAGTAAATATATTAGATAGTTCAAGTAGTGAAGGTTTATTATCGAGTATAATAAATGCTATAATGGGAGAAAAAACTATTATACAAAAGAATATAGTTATCTATCAAATGGATGATGGAGGTAACATATATGCAAATAATACATATAAGTTATATAAAAATATAGGTGAAGAATATAAACTAATAAGCTTTGAAAAAACTGATAGTTTAGGCATTTATAATAATGGAAATGAAATAAGTGAATTATATACAGCAAATAATAAATTAATATTAAATAATTTATCTAATGGAAGCTATAAACTAAAGGATGATTCAGGTAGAAACTTAATATTTACTATTACAGATGAAGGAAAAATAATAGGAAATGTTAGGGAATATAAATCTTCCGAAGAGTTTAAGATAATATCAACTGCATTTGCTGAATTAATATTTACTGTACAGACAGGATCCAGCATTTCATTATATCCAGTACTTATAATATTAATAATATTATTATTAATACTTGCATTTATTGCTCAAAAGCAAAGAAAAAAACTTAAATTATAGTTTTTTTCTTTTTAATAAGATTTTATAATTTTATATAAAATAAATATTGTAAAAAACTAAATTTAATTAATTGAAACAAAATTGTTTCAATTTTTTTGTATTATACATATGTTATTGAAATATTTAAATTAAAACTAAAATAAAAATACAAAAATACGAGTTTGAAAAGAAAAAATAAATATGATAACCTGAAAAAAAGGAGGAATAAAATGAAAGAAAAGTTCTATACATGTAGATATGATAGACCATTTAAAGAAATAATGTTAAATGAAAAAAATAAAGATATATTA
>JAGBAW010000003.1 GCA_017938725.1 Bacilli bacterium
AGCGAACTTCAAGATGAATTTTCCCATATTTTTATAATAGTAAGATCCCTGAAAGACTATCAGGTTGATAGGCTGGAGATGGAAGTGTAGTGATACATTGAGTTGACCAGTACTAATAGATCGAGGATTTAACCATAACTAGTTTGTGGAACCACATTATCATGTTTTCAGAGAATAATTTCTCTATATTTTATTAGTGACGATATCGAAGTGGAAATACCTGTTCCCATCCCGAACACAGAAGTCAAGCACTTCAGAGCCGAAAATAGTGATTAGCAAAGATAGGACGTCGCTAGTTTTTTTTTGCTCTTTTTTATAAAATCTGGTTGTAAATGAGTAATATTATTTGTATAATAATAATAGGTGATAAATATGGAATATAAAATAACTTCAAAATCTGAACGAGAGACAATTTCTCTAGCTGAAAACTTTGAATCAGAAAAATTTTCAGGAATGGTAATTTGTTTAGAAGGGGACCTTGGTAGTGGGAAGACTTTATTTACTAAAGGTTTTGCAGCATCACTTTCAATAGATGAAACTATTACATCTCCGTCTTATAATATAATAAAAGAATATTATAGTGGTGAAATGCCTTTATATCATATGGATGTTTATAGACTAGAAAAAGGTGTTGAATCAATTGGACTTCCTGATTATTTTGGAAAAGATGGAATTGTTATTATAGAGTGGGCAGATATGATTAAAGATTATTTACCAGATGAAAGATTGGAAATTAAATTTAGCGTTATAGATGAAAATAAGAGACTTATAAGGATTGTACCATATGGTGAAAAGTATGAGGAACTTTGTGAGGCAGTTTTATGATTTGTCTTTTTTTTGATACTAGTTTAGATTTATTAAAGGTAACATTACTAAAAGATAACGAAGTTATCTATGATAAACAGATGATTACAAAAAATGATCATTCAAGTTATTTGGTACCATCCATAAATGAAGCATTTAAAAAAAATAATATTGATTTTAAAAATCTTGATAAAATTATTGTGGGAATTGGGCCAGGTTCATTTACCGGAACTAGAATCTCAATTACCATTGCAAAAACATATGCTTCATCATTTAATATTCCAGTTATACCAATATCGTCACTTGAGCAAATGATATATAGTGTATATGATTATGATTATTATGTTTCAATAATTGAAGAGAAAAATGATAATATGTATATTGCGATTTTTGATAAGGACAGAAAAAGAGTACTAGATGATTCATATATAAATATGGAAAAATTATATTCTATCTTAAATGATTTAAATGGTAAGGTTGCAATAATATCAAATTCTAATAAAAGATATGATAATTATGATTGCTTTGAAAAGAAAATTAATCCACTAGAAATATCAAATAATATAAATATTAATAATCATGAGGTTAATCCACATCTATTAAAACCAAATTATATAAAAAAGATTGAAGCTGAAGCAAAATTATGATTGTAAAGGAAAATGATATTAGTTTACTAAAAAATATATTTAATGAATATAAGGATAATTATCATCCTTATATATCTGAATTTACTAATATATATACCTATGCTGTGGAAAATAAAATCGTAGGTTTTTTAGTATTCGATATTATGTACGAAAAATGTGAGATAATAGATATTTATGTAAGTGAAAATTATAGAAGAAAAGGTATAGCACGTTTATTATTATTAGAGATTGAAAAAGATTATAGTTTAGAAAATATAACCTTAGAAGTTTCAAGTAATAATAAGTCTGCAATTGGCCTATATGAAAAATTAAGTTATAGGAAGGTAGCAATAAGAAAGAATTATTATAAGGATTCAGATGCTATATTAATGCTAAAAGAAATAAGGTGAAGTAAATGAAAGATGTATATATACTTGCAATAGAAACATCTTGTGATGAAACAAGCGTATCGATAATAAAAAATGGGGAAGAAGAAATTAGTACAATTGTTTTATCACAAATAGATATTCATAAGAAATTTGGTGGTGTAGTTCCTGAGATTGCAAGTAGAAATCATGTTGAAAATATAACAATAGTAATAGAAGAATGTTTACAAAAAGCCCAAATGAAAGTAGAGGATATGGATGCGGTTGCAGTCACATATGGTCCAGGTCTTGCAGGGGCGCTTATTGTAGGTGTTGAAGCTGCTAAAACTCTTGCAATGATTTATGATAAACCATTAATCGCAGTTCATCATATCGCAGGTCATATTTATGCTAATAGACTTGAAAAAAAATTAAAATTTCCTTTAATTTGCCTAGTTGTAAGTGGTGGTCATACTGAAATAATATATATGAAAGAAAATTATTCTTTTGAAAAAATAGGTGGGACACTTGATGATTCTGTTGGGGAATCATATGATAAGGTTGCTAGGGTAATTGGTGTTCCATATCCTGGGGGTCCAGTTATAGATAAGTATGCTCATATTGGGAAACATACTTATAATTTGCCTGTTCCTCTTGATGATGATAGTTATAACTTTAGTTTTAGTGGAATAAAAAGTGCAGTTATTAATCTAGTTCATAATGAAAAACAAAGAGGAAATGAAATAAATGTTTATGATTTAGCAAGATCATTTGAAGACGTTGTAGTAGATATTTTAACTAAAAAAACTATGAGAGCTGTAAACGAATATAATGTTAAACAATTATTAGTTGCAGGTGGTGTATCTGCAAATAGGTGGTTAAGAGAAAAGTTAAAACAATTATGTGACAAGGAAAATGTAGAACTTGTTGTTCCTGAATTTAAATATTGTACGGATAATGCTGCCATGATAGGTGCAGCAGCTTATTATATGTATTTAGATAAAAGATTTTCAAGTTTAGATTTAAAAATTAAACCAACTGATAAAATAAATTAATAAAGGAAGAAAAAGTATGTATAAAAATAATAGGGGATTTACTTTAGTAGAGTTACTTGCTGTTATTCTACTTCTTGTTATTATATTATTAATGTCTTATCCTAATTTTTCCAAATTAACAGAAAATGCAAAATCTAGATATGATAATAGTATAAAGGTGCTTGCAATAAGTGCTGCAAAAATGTATGTGAATAATAATACAGATGAAATTAATAATTATTTTGAAATAAATAAGGAAAAAGCCTATTGTTTGCCTTTGGCTAAGCTTGCTGCATATGATTATATTGATTCAGATTTAAAAGATTCATCTGACAATATAGTTGATATGAAAACCTGTGTAAATGTTACTAAAGAAAATATCAATGAAAAAGTAAAATATAAATATGAGTTAGGTAGTGGAAAGGTAGCAGGTGGTGTTGATTATCTGCCTCCTATATTAACTATTTCTAATAAAGCAGGTGGTTCTTTAGAATGCATGGAATCAATGAATGTTTCTAAATATGAATTTGATTTAAACTGTGAAGTGGTTGCAAAAGATGATACTGATGAAAATGTATTTATTAAGGAAACACAAAATAATACTAATACTATTATTACTTATACAGCAGTAGATTCAAGTGGAAACAAATCAAAACCATTAAAAGTAAAATTAATAACTAGATAGTGATATTTAATCACTATTTTTATTATGATTAATCCCTCACCTAAATAATAATCTTTGAATATAATGTTTATGAGAAAGGGAGGAATTATGAAAAAGATAATTATAGGTGTAATCTTAGGCGTTATTGCTATACTATCAGTTATATTTGTAATTGTTAGCAATAATGATAAAGATAAAGATACCTTAACAAAGGTAAAAGTTGCAGAAGTGGCACATACTATATTTTATGCACCACAATATGTTGCTTTAGAAAAGGGGTATTTTAAAGATGAGGGTTTAGATATAGAACTTTTATTAACACCAGGTGCTGATAAAGTAACTAGTGCAGTTTTATCAAAGGATGTTGATATTGGTTTTTGTGGTAGTGAAGCATCAATATATGTATATAACTCAGGTAATGAAGATTATGTAGTTAATTTTGCTGGTCTAACAAAAAGAGATGGAGCATTCTTGGTATCAAGAAAAAAAATAGATAATTTTAAATTAGAAGATTTAAAGGGTAAGTATGTAATAGGAGGAAGAAAGGGCGGTATGCCCGAAATGACTTTTGAATACACATTAAAAGAAAATGGTATCAATTTGGATGAATTAACAATTGATACTAGTGTTGATTTTGCATCAATGGGAGGTACATTTATAAGTGGAGTTGGAGATTTTGTAACTTTATTTGAACTTAGTGTAAGAGAATGAAGTCGCCAAGTGAAAAATTATATGTCTTTTTATAGACAGAAATAACAATTCACAAGGTATGCGACTTTATATCTTTTAGTTCCCTGTGTATCATATCCTCGAAAAAACTCATAACTACTTCTTAAAATTTGTTGTAGTTTTTTATTTTCATCATTTTCTTTATAAGATAAAAATATATTTAACTCCATATTATTTTTATCATTACTTATTTTAGATACGACGATATGGTCAAGTAGTGAACTAATTATTTTAGTTATAGTAGATTTTAAATTAACTTTTGAATTCAAGATATTCTCTAGCTCTTTAGTTTTATCAGTATTTCCTTTTATTTTTTTCTTATCTTGTTTTAATTGGTTTAATTCTTTAGTGAGTTCATTTATTTTATCATTAAATGAATTATTTCTTTCATAAAATTCTTCATTAGATAAACCACCTTGAATGCTTAATTCTAATATCTTATCTTTCCTAGCATAAATATTATTTATCTCTTTTTCTAAAGATTTAATTTCCTCATCAATACCAGTATCTATTTCTAAGTGTTTATAATAATTCATAAGAATATCAATAATACTCCCTGAATCTATTTGTAATTTAGATATTAGATCTTTAAAAATGGCATCTAATTCTGATTCTCTTATATTAGGTGAATCACAAGTGGTTTTACCTTTTTTTAAATATTCTGAACAAACCCAAGTAATGTCTTTTTTATTTTTTCTAAACTCTCTTCTGTGGAAAACAGTACCATGCTCTCCACAATAAATTTTAGCACTATACAAGTATCTATTTTTATAAATACTTTTATCTTTTTTTCTCTCACTAAATGCTTTTTTTCTTGTTATTAAACGAGTGTTAGCTCTTTCCCACAGTTCTTCATCAACAATTGGTGGAATTCTAGATTTATCTTCATAGATAACCCAATCATCCTTTTCAAAATATTTTATCTTTTTATTCATATAGTCTACTATTTCTGATTTTTTAGCACAATAATATCCTTTATATTTAGGATTTTCAATCATTCGTGAAATTGTAGATATGCACCATTTTTTACCTTGACATGTTTTTAATCCTTCACTATTTAATGACTTAGCAATTTTAGAAAGAGATAATTCTTCAACTACATAAAGTTCATAAATTCTTCTGACAACTTTAGCCTCATCATCAATGATATTTAATACTCCAGTATCCTTATCTTTTTTATAACCATAGAGCATATCATTTCCAAGTATTTCCCCTCGTTCTATAGCACGATTCATACCGAATTTAACACGCTCTGATAATCTTCTTATTTCATCTTGTGCCATAGAAGCCATTATTGTTAATCTTAATTCAGAATCAGGTAAGGCAGTATTAATATTATCATTTACAAATAAAACAGCTACTCCGAAAGACAAAAGTTCTCTTGTATATTTTATACTATCAAGAGTATTTCTTGAAAATCTAGAAATTTCTTTGGTAACAATTAAATCAAATTTACCACTTCTAGCATCTTCAATCATCTTCATAAAGTTATCTCTTTTAATATCACTTGTACCAGTTATTCCATCATCTACATAACCTGATATATAAGTCCAATTTGGATTTCCTTTTATATATTGTTCAAAATGTTCCACTTGATTTTGAAGAGATTTCTTTTGCTCTAGATGATCTGTTGATACTCTTGCATAATCTGTTACTCTAAGTTTTATACTTGTAAGTGGCATTCCCATATTTAACTGCTTTCGAACAGTATATAAATCCAATTTTTCTTCTCCTTTCTACTGTCATTATAACATATTATTGTTAGTAACAAGCATTAGCACCACTTACACTCACAATTTTTAATTCCTTTAAAATATTTTCTTCTGTATATTTAAACATCTTATAAGATATTTTATTTTCATCAAACAACTCTTTATTTAAGGAAAGAGCCACTTCTAAAAGTATTTCTCTATTTTTATATTTTACTTCTTTACTTCCCATAATATCGTTAAAATTCATAACTCATCTCCTTTATTTAAAACTATGAGAAAAATTGTAAAATAATACTTTAAGAAAAAGCAGAAACTATTTAGTATCTAGTTTCTGCTTAGTCTCTTTTACACGTTTAACCATTAATATGTTTTGAATTGTTTTAATTAGTTTTCTTATTTCATTATGAAGAAGATTATTGTTATCTTTAATCATTTGTATATCTCCTTTACTTAATATAATCTTTTTAGTTAACTGTGACTGCTCATATTGAATTCTGTTAACAACACTAATATAATCACTCATTATTTTAGTTATTTCATTTTTACATTCAATATCTTCTTTATATAAGGATTCATAAATACAAGCACTTCTAACATACGAAGCAAAATGTGGTCCAAATCCATACTCTATTGCTTTTTCTGTAATTATTCTTATTTCTTAGTCATTTAACATAATATTAATTTTCTTTCTACATCATCTATATCCATCCATTTATTTTTCAGATTATCATCTCCATCTTATGACATATAGTATAATTTTAATCTATCAAGCATGGTGTTATCACACCCTTTTCTTGTTAGGGATGAATCCCTAAGACCTATAGTCTCCGACAGTTTAGATATATTTTACTCATATAATCACACTCCTTTCTTGTAAGATAATTAAAAAAGGGCACAAAAAAAGAGATAAAGTCTCTCAAAATTAGTCTTTCTTCTAATTACTCTATATTATCATTTTAACACATTTTTTTAGGACATGCAACGGACATATTTTTAAAAATATACTCACTATTGTTATTTTATCTTTATAAATAAATAGAAAAATCATTTTAATTTTTTTTGATTTCTTGCAAAGTTAACTGTTTATTTTTTTCTTTTCGCTTTTCATTTTTATATGCTTTATTTAAATTATCTAATAGTTTTATCCATCCACTACCAATTACTTCTTCTGCAAAGGCAATGCCATCTGTGGAATAGTGAAGCATTGTTTGACCTAATAGTGAAATACTCATTTCGCTATGACCTTGTTGATGAGTAAGCTTACTAATTTCTTCCCAAGATTCACCATTAGCAATATGTTCCATTATTTCTCCAGCTTCTTCATAAGCATGTAATTCTGATTCTATTGAATAATCATCAACTTCTCCAGCTAGATATATAAGTTTTTGTATTGTTTTTGTCCAATTAACCTTCTCTTCTTCTTTACAATAAACAGAATATTTTGACATCTTTTGTATATAGTCATTAGCTATATAGCTTAAAAATTTTCCATCTTTAGTTATAAAGAGAAGTTTTGACATTTTCATATCTCTGACAGCATTTTCTGCTGTTACTTCAAACATTTTATCTACAAATTCTTTTGATTCTTCTTTTGACATCTAAAATCCCCCAGTCAATTGTTTTATATTGTATACTTTAAAATAATTATTAGCAATACTTATTTATCAATTTCTTCTATTTCTTTATTTAAGGCTTCTAGGTAATCTTGTTCAGCAGTAGTTAAATGTTCTTGCATATATTTATCATATTCTTCATGTGCTTTTTTTAATGCTTGTTCATGAGATATTTTTCCACTACCTTTTAATATATCTTTTCTAGTCATTTTTAAAAATGAGTCTAATTCATTCACCCAATCTTGCATTGTCATTGAATGTCTATCTAGTGCATTAATTTCAGCAACATCTAAATAAGCGGATACCATTCTATTTAAAGTATTAAGTTCCTCTTCAGTTAAATAGTTTTTAGCAATTTCAGTTTCACTTTTTGTTGGATAATTACCTTTAAAATTAGTAAGTCCTAAATTTTCTTTATTAGAATCAATCCTATAAAATATTACCTCAGCAGCAGTATTGCCATGGGTAGCGTAGTGCATTTTATTTTGAACTGTTTTAAAGAAATCTATTGATAATTTATCTTTAGGATTATAGTCAATTGAAGTTGCATAAATATCTAATACTTTTCTCCAGAATATTTTCTCTGAAGATCTAATATCACGAATTCTGGCAAGTAATTCTTCAAAGTATGGACTTTCACCGTTATTTTTTAATCTTTCATCATTTAAAGCAAAACCTTTAATCATATATTCTTTTAAAACTTTGGTTGCCCATATTCTAAATTCGGTTGCTTTTTTAGAATTAATTCTATATCCAACAGCTATAATAGAATCCAAATTATAGTGTTCTATATTTCTTTTAACTTTTCTTTTGCCTTCGTTTTGAACTGTCAAGAAATTCTTGACAGTTAAATTTTTATCAAGTTCTTCTTCTTTAAATATATTATTTAGATGATAACTAATATTTTGTTTAGTAGTATCATAAAGATTAGCCATTACATCTTGGCTCATCCAGATATCTTCATTTTGTATATTAACATCAACTTTTACATTACCATCTTTTGATACATATATAAGCATATTGTTTTTCATAAGCTAATCTCCTTTCTATTTATTTATTTTTATTTTTATTTCCAACTTCTTTTGCGTTTTCTAAAATATCATTAATGAATTCATTCATTGTACAACCATATATAGGTTTGTCATATTCATAAATATGTAAACAATTTAATATTTCCTCATTTATAGGATTTCTTTGTTTATTGTGTTCAATATGTTTTTCTTTTTGATAATTAATAGCATCTTGATAAGTTTCAAATTCATATATTCCTCTATTATTGAAATCAGAGTGTTCAAAATAATAATACTTTCCATTATTTTCAAATACTAAATATGTATGAGTTAAATAGGAATTATCATAAGGAAGTTCAAACCATATAAAAAATGTTTTAAAATTATAATTATGAGTTTTGAACCAATCTCTTTCTAATTCAACCTGATCCCAGCAATGTCCATATCCTACTTTGATTAATCTTTCTGGACTAGATAAATGCCATTTTGTTTGACAGCCCTCTTGAAATTCTCGGTTATTCCATGGTACATATTCTTTTTCACTATCATCTACAAATCCATACTTTATATTATCATCCATATATTTTAATAATTGTTCTGGTGTTTTAACATCATTATATTTCATTTGCCCACCTCTATATAAATTATACTAAAAAAGTTCTAGTTTTCCTAGAACTTAGCAGTACTTTATATGGAAATTTATTTTGAACAATATTAGTGATTTCTTATTCTTGCACTAAGAGAACCAAGTGCAACACAAGTTGAAAATGAGGGCTATGGTTATGTAGTCGCATACATAGGTGAGTATGGTGGATCAGTTCCATATACAGCATATAATGCTAGAAAAAGTTATATAGATAAAAATCCAGATACTATTCAAAAATTTACAAACGCAATTAATAAAGGATTAGATTTTGTATGGAATAATGACGAAGAGGCGATTGCTAAAGTAATAGTTAATCAATTTCCTGATTTAACAATTAATGAACTTGCTACTATGATTAAAAGATATAAGGATAATGATGCATGGATGAAGGATACATATTTTACTGAAGAATCATTTAATCATCTTCAAGATATTATGATAGAAGCTAAAGAACTTGAAAATAGGGTTCCGTATGAAGATTTAGTAAATACTACTTTCTCTAAATCAAAATAATATGAATAAAGTATTAGAAATAAAAAATCTCTATAAAACATATTATACAAAAGACTCAGAGATTGAGGCATTAAAAGACATCAATTTAAAAATAGAAGAGAAAGATTTTGTAGGAGTAGTAGGTCCCTCTGGTTGTGGTAAATCAACTTTGCTATCAATAATTGGGGGACTTGAAAATCAAACTTCTGGAGAAATAAAGAAAGATGATAATTTAAAAATAGGGTATATGCTTCAGGACGATTGCTTGTTTCCATGGCTTACTATTTATGAAAATTGTCTAATTGGACTTAAAATAACAAAAACATGTACTAAAGAAAATACGGATAATGTAAAAAAATTACTTGAAACTTATGGATTAAAAGATTTTATAAATAATTATCCAAAAGATTTATCAGGGGGTATGAGACAAAGAGTTGCACTTATAAGAACTCTTGCCTTAAAACCAGATTTACTTTTACTTGATGAACCATTTTCAGCACTTGATTATCAAACAAGGCTTTCTGTATCAAATGATGTTTTGAATATAATAAAAAAAGAAAATAAGACATTAATAATTGTTACACATGATATATCAGAGGCGATAAGTATGTGTAATAAAATAATAGTTTTATCAAAAAGACCATCTACAATAAAGAAGGTTTATAATATTAATTATAATTTTGATAGGGAAAATCCTGTAAAAAGTAGAAGTAGCAAACAATTTATGGAATATTATGAGAAAATTTGGGAAGATCTTAATAATGAAAAGTAATGGGTATAAAAAATATCTAAAAAGAATAAAAAGGGATAATATTCTTGTATTTGCTACTCAAATTATTATAGTTATATCATTTATTGTTATATGGCAAATTTTAGCTGACAAACGAATAATAGACACATTTTTAACATCAAGCCCAGCTAAAGTATATTCAACTATTATTGATTTAATCAAAGCAGGTAACTTTTGGAATCATATATTTACTACAGTGTATGAAATTATTATAAGCTTTATATTAGGTAATTTTATAGGTATATTTGTAGCTAGTATATTATGGTTTAATAAATTTTTGGCAAGAGTATTTGAACCATTTTTAACAATACTTAATAGTTTACCGAAAGTAGCACTTGGACCACTTATAATAATATGGGCTGGTGCGAATATTAAATCTATTATATTAATGTCACTTTTAATATCTGCGATTATTAGTATTATTAATATATATAATAGTTTTAAAAGTACAGATATAAATAAAATCAAGATAATTAAATCAATGGGTGGAAATAAGTTTCAAATTTATAAAAATGTAATTTTAAGAGATAATTATATAAAGATAATAGAATCTTTTAAAATAAATGTAAGTATGTGTTTTGTTGGTGTAATAATGGGTGAGTTATTAGTATCAAAAGAAGGAATAGGTTATTTAATAATGTATGGATCACAAGTATTTAATATGAATTTTGTAATTACAGGTGTAGTACTTTTAGTAATTCTAACAGTTATATTATATTATGTGATTAACTATATAGAAAAGGTCTCTAGAAAATAGAGATCTTTATATATATAAATTTAAAAATAACATTTTTTTATTATACTCATATACTAAGGATGGGAGGTATATATGAATTTTGACTATAAGTTTGGGAATCAGTATTATAATTATTTTTATCCAAAAGGTATTCAAAGTACTGAATATCTAATTATGGCTCCGGAGCAATCACAGAATAGTCAGCCAGGTATGGAATATTTAATGAATCCAAGACCAATATTTGATAATCCTAGTTATAAAGGAAGTGGTAAATTAAAAGGAAAAGTTGCAATTATAACAGGGGGAGATAGTGGACTTGGAAGGGCATGTGCAGTTGCCTTTACTAAAGAGGGTGCAAAAGTGGTAATACCTTATTATAATGAACATGAAGATGCAAGTGAGACCAAAAATTACATAGAAAGATTAGGTGGAGAATGTTTATTAATATCAGGGGATATTACAGATAAAAGCTTTTGTAAATTAATTGTTAAAAAAACATTGCAAAGATTTGGGAAAATAGATATACTTGTAAATAATGCAGGTGTTCAATACGAGCAGGACAGTTTAGAATGTATTAGTGATGAACAATTTGACTGGACAATGAAAGTGAATGTATATGGAATGTTTTATTTAACTAAAGAGGTTTTACCTTATTTAAAAGAAGGTTCATCTATAATAAACTTAACTTCAGTTACTACTTTTTATGGAGATCCACAATTAATTGATTATGTTACAACTAAGGGCGCTATTGTAGGATTTACAAGAGCACTTGCAAGAAATTTAGCACTAAAAAAAATAAGAGTTAATGCAATTGCACCAGGATTTTTTTGGACACCACTTCAGCCAGCCTGCTGGGTAAAAGAAAAAATTCCCTCATTAGGTGCCGATGCTGCAATGAGAAGAGGTGCTATGCCATATGAACTTGCCCCTACATTTGTTTTTTTAGCCTCAGATGATTCAAGCTATATGACAGGGCAAGTTATACATAATAATGGTGGTCAAGTAATGGGGTAAAGGAATCTTAATACAGGTTTCTTTTTTTGCAATTAAAAGTCTCCTTTGAAATATTTCATAGTGAAAGTAGTTGGCAATCTGTTTATTCAGTTTTTGGGACAATTATATCTTCGACAAGTGTAAGTAAATTTACTAAACATTTTACATATTTAAAAAGATTAATATGTAATTTTAGCTATTTTATAATATTTATATTACTATTGATGTTGATAGATTATATAGGAGTTATCAATATTAATCAAGCACCTAGATTTTTATTAGTTAAAGTATCAGGAGATGATACTATTTACTATGATACACCATTTATGATGTTATTAGGTGTAATGTAAATAATGATAAGGAGGTTTTTACAGTAATAAGAAATCAAAAATATGATAGAGATAATATAGATGAGCTTTGTAAATAATAAAGTATTAGAATATGAAAATAGTAACGTACTTGATAATATTATTTATAATTATTTAAATATTTGTCAGAAGTTGACATTAATTATTAATTGAAGTATAATTTTTTTAAAGGAGGAACTATAATGGATAAAAAAATTATTGAATTTAAAAATAATAAAAACAAAATATTTGTTGATGGTAATTTAGCATTAAAATCACATAAAGAAGATTTTAATAAAAAGAATCCAGATGAAGAGAAATATACTGCACCAAAAGTAAAGAAAATGGTTTTTGAAAAAACTAATTCAAAAATTGTTATGGGATGTTGGCAACAAAGTTATACATCAAATGGTGGAGACGGTTGTTAAATTAATAAGCTTTTATGAATTGCATTTCATAAAAGCTTTATTATTAGAAAGGAAATTATGAAAGATTTTGTAATTAGGCAAGGAGAGGAAATAACCTTTGCGATTAATATAAAAGAATCAGAAACAATATATGAATTTGATGGTGTTTCTAAGATTATTTTCGATAATATGGATAAAGATTGGAAATATATATCAAATATATTAAAAGATAAGTATAACAATGTATCCGAAAAAGAAATGGAAGATGATTATATTAATTTTATTAATGAATTAAAACTATTAAGAATAACAAGTGATAATATTGAAAACATAATTATTAATATTGAAAATTGTGATATAAAAAATGCTTCTGTTGAAATTATAAATAGTTGTCCATTTAAATGTGATCATTGTTATGTATCAAATAAAAAACAACAAATTAATATAAATGATTATAGAAAAATAATAGATCAATTATCAAGTTTAAATTGTGTGGAACTATTGATAACCGGTGGAGAACCATTTCTTCATCCAAATTTTATTGAAATGTATTTATATGCAAAGAGTAAAGGAATATTAGTAAGCATCAATTCTAACATTTTTTTATTAAATGATAAAATATTAAATGTTATATGTGAGTATAAGCCGAAAGTAATAGAAGTAAGTTTATATGGATTTGATAATGATAGTTATTTTAAATTTACTCATGTAAAAAATGCATATTCAATAATAAATAAAAATATTACTAGTTTAATTAATAATAATATAAATATAAGTTTAAAGTCTGTCTTGACTAAAAAAAGCATGGATTACATTTATATATTAAAAAAATATGCTGACAATTATAAAATACCATTTAGATATGATTATATAATTTTTCCTAATCAAGATGGATTAAAAGATAATCCTGAAAGATGTTCTCCAGAAGAAATTGTTAGTGTATTGAAAAAAGATGAAGACACTGTAAACTTTTTTAGAAGTAAGGTAAAAAATATTCCCACAAATATAGAAGATAATTGTTATATATTTCAATGTAGTATTGGGAAAGATAGAATATTTATTAGTTCAAATTTAGATATAAGACCATGTCTTGTTGTACCTTTCAAATATAATTTGTCAAAATATACCATTAAAGAAGCATACTATAAATTTAAGAATATTTCTAAAATATATAAAAATAATAAAGATAATAAGTGTATAAATTGTAATAAAAAATCAATATGTAGATATTGCCCTGGCAAATTTTATATGGAAACTGGAAGTTTTGAAACTATACCGGATTTTTATTGTGACTTAGCAAATAAAATAATAAAGGAGTTTAGTTTGTGATATGATAAAAGTATATGACGGAAATAAAATTAATGATACTATATTAGATCAAATGTATAAAATTTTAATTGAAAATTTATTTATCACGTATCCCTCTTTTTTAGATAATAGAGATAAACATGATAATGAAAAAAATTATAACATATGGACTAATATGATAAAAACAACAGAAAATTATAATGTAATTATATATAAGGAAAATAATAAAGTTTTTGGATTTTTAAATTATTGTATTATAGATTCGAATTTATGGATTTCAGAAGTTCAAATAAAAGATGAATATAAAAACAAAAGAATATTAAAAAAATTAATAAATAAATTTGTTTTAATAGAAAAAAATAGAAAATATTCTACTGTTACAATACATATAAACGATGAAAATATATTATCTAAAACAGTTTTTGAACATATTGGGTTCAAATCTGTCGGGGACACATTATATAAAATAAATATAAAAGATTTAATTGATTGGAGTATTTGTTAATTATAAATATATACAATTAAATAATATTTTAGGACATGAAATGGATAAAAATTCAGTATGTAAGGATTTTAGATTAATTAAATTAATAAATGGAAGTGATAATTCTTATGAAGATTTAATTTATAAGTATAATATATCCCTTTGTGTTCCCAAAAAATAAAAATGATAAATTTAAGTATTCAATTAAGAGAAATGAGCATAGAAAAATTAAATTTAGATATAGATAAACTAAGCAAGCTTCCTATATTAGAAATAGAAAGATAACAAGTTAAAAAATTACATATTTGAAGTAATTTTTTTTTGCCAAATAATTAAAAAATAATGCAAAGAATATACCATAAAAAGACAATATATGATAAAATATTTGTCAGAAAGGTATTAATTATGAATTTAGACAGTTTAAATGAAAGACAGAAAGAGGCAGTGATAAATACAGATGGTCCAATGTTAATACTTGCGGGCGCAGGATCAGGTAAAACTAAAGTTTTAACAACAAAAGTTGCATACCTTATAAATGAAAAAGGTGTATATCCTGAAAATATACTTGCTATTACATTTACAAATAAGGCTGCTAAGGAAATGAAATCAAGAATATATCCCATTGTAGGTAATGGCGCATTTAAGTTACAAATATCAACATTTCATTCATTTGGTCTTAAAATAGTTAAGGAAAATTCAAGATTACTTGGGTATGATAGTAATTTTACAATACTTGATGCGGATGATTCTTTATCTGTTATAAAGAAGATATTAAAAGATTTAAATATAGATTCTAATAAGTATAATCCAAAAGCAATAAGAAATGTAATTAGTAATAATAAGAATGAAATGATAGATTCTAAGGATTATGAAAAATTTGTTCATACTGATTTTGATGAAGTAGCAAAGGAAGTATATCAAAAATATGAGAGAAACTTAAAATTAAGTAATGCGATGGATTTTGATGATTTATTAGTTCTCCCTTTAAAATTATTTAAAGAATATCCTAGAGTATTAGAAGAATATCAAGAAAGATATAAATATGTATTTATAGATGAATATCAGGATACTAATGAGCCACAATATATATTGTCTAAGATGATAGCAGCTAAATATAGAAATATAACTGTAGTTGGAGATGCTGATCAAGCAATATTTACTTGGAGGGGAGCAAATTATAAAAATATATTAAATTTTGAAAAAGATTACCCTGATGCTAAGGTAGTATTACTTGAGGAGAATTATAGATCTACTAAGACAATACTAAATGCTGCAAACAATGTTATTAAAAATAATAAGATAAGAAAAGAAAAAAATTTATGGACTGAGAATGAAGATGGATGTAAAATTGTATATTATAAGGCATTTGATGAAAAAGATGAATCTAATTATGTTGTTCATGAAATTAAGAGATTAATTGAAGGTGGAGTTAGCCCAAATGATATATGTGTTTTATATAGGGCAAATGCTCAGTCTAGAACAGTTGAAGAATCATTCTTAACTAGTAATATTTCCTATAATATAGTTGGGGCTTATGCATTTTATAATAGAAAAGAAATAAAGGATTTAATTGCTTATTTAAAACTATTATATAATAGCAAGGATGATGTATCACTTCTTAGAATTATTAATTATCCAAAAAGAGGAATAGGAAGTAAAGCAATAGAAAATTTAAGTATAAAGAAAGATGTTTTAGAAAAATCTTTATATGAGGTTATTGATTCTGGGAAGGAATTACAATTTAAAAATCTAATTGAGGATATTAGAAAAGATATCGATAAGTTATCTTTAACGGAACTTATAGACTTAGTGCTTGATAAATCAGGTATTAGAAATGAACTTGAGAGTGAAAAAACTATTGAAGCTGACATAAGACTTGAGAATCTTGAAGAATTTAAGTCCATAACAAAATCATTTGAAGAAAAAGAAGGAATAGTATCATTGGGAGAGTTTTTAGACGAATTATCTTTAGTAAGCGATGTTAGTGAGCAAAAAGATGATACAAAAGAAAAGGTAACTCTTATGACAATGCATGCTGTTAAAGGATTAGAATTTGACTATGTATTTGTAGTTGGATTTGAGGAAGGACTTTTTCCACATATAAACTGTATGGAGTCAAATGATGAACTAGAGGAAGAGAGAAGACTTTGTTATGTTGCAATAACAAGAGCAAAGAAGAAATTGTATTTAATAAATGCAAGAAGTAGAATTCTATATGGACAAGTTTCTTCTAATATTCCTAGTAGATTTATAAAGGAAATAGGGGAAAATTTACTAGAAACAATTGGTAAAAAGGAAGAGTTTGTATATAAAGAAAAAATAGATAAAAGTAAAATGTTTAATGATGATAATGACTTACATCCTGGAGATGTAGTTAATCATGATAAATATGGAATGGGAGTTGTAATATCTATAGATGGATCTATTGCAACAATATCATTCAAAAAAGATGGAATGAAAAAATTAATGAAAAATCATAAAAGCATAAGGAAGGTATAAAATATGAAAAAGAAAGATTTAACATTATTAATAATGGCTGCGGGGATGGGAAGCAGATTTGGAGGATTAAAACAAATAGAGCCGATGGGCCCAAACGGGGAGTTTTTAATAGATTACTCTGTATATGATGCAATAAATGCAGGATTTAATAAAGTTGTATTTATAATAAAAGAGGAAAATTATGGTGTATTTAAAGATACAATTGGAAAAAGAGTGGAGGACAAGGTAAAAACAGAATATGTTTTTCAAGATATAAATGATCTACCAAATGGTTATACTAAACCTGAGGGAAGAGAAAAACCATGGGGTACTGCACATGCAATTCTTTGTGCAAAAGATAATATACATGAACCATTTGTTATCATAAATGCGGATGATTTTTATGGTAAAGATGCATACATAGTTGCTAGTAACTTCTTAAAAAGTGTAAAAGATGGAAATAATTATTGTTTAGTTGGATACAAAGTTGCTAATACTTTAACAGAAAATGGTGCTGTAAAAAGAGGAGTATGTAAACTAGAAAATGGTAACTTGACAGAATTAATAGAAAGTAATGTAGAAAAAATAGATGGTAAAATAATCGCTAAACCATTAGATGGAAGGAAAGCATTTGAGGTTACAGAAGATACTTATGTTTCAATGAATATGCTTTGTTTTACACCTACCATATTTAAATATATTGAAAAGAGGTTTCCTAAATTTTTAGAGGATAATAAAGATAATATATTACAGGCAGAATATTTAATTCCAGATCTTTTAGAAAGATTAACATTAGAAGGTATTTCTCAAACAATAGTTTTACCAACTGATGCTAAATGGGAAGGTATAACATATAAGGAAGATAAAGATTCAGTAGTAAAATCTCTTAAATTACGTACGGAAGATGGGGAATACCCACATAAATTATGGAATTAAAAATAAATTGTAATTAATCTAATATAATAAATAAATCAAAGAAAGCTGGGATAATATGGATATTAAATCTAGAATGGATGAATTAATTGGATATATTAATAAAGCAAGTTATGAATATTATGTACTTGATAATCCAACTATTACAGACCAGGAATATGATGATTATTATAATGAATTACTAATATTAGAAGAAAAATATCCGGAATTAAAAAGAGAGGATTCACCAACAAATAGAGTTGGCGGGGATGTACTTGATAAGTTTGAAAAAGTTACACATCGTCATCCAATGCTTTCTTTTGATGATATATTTAATGATGAGGAAATTGTACTCTTTGATGAGAGAATTAGAAAAACTATAGGTAATCCTACTTATACATTAGAACCTAAAATGGATGGATTATCGGGATCATTAATATATAAAAAAGGCATTTTAGTAAGGGGCGCAACAAGGGGTGATGGAATAACAGGAGAAGATATAACTACAAATATAAAAACAATAAAATCTATCCCACTTAGACTTGCTGAGGATATAGACATAGAGGTACGCGGTGAGATATACATGAGCAAATTATCATTTGAAAAGGCAAATATTGAAAGAAAAAAAAATAATGAAAATGAATTTGCAAATCCAAGAAATGCAGCAGCTGGTTCAGTAAGACAACTAGATAGTAAAATTACCGCTAAAAGAAATTTAGATTTTATGGCCTATTTTATTCCTAATCCAGAAGATTATGGACTTAAGACACAGTCAGAGTCGCTAAAGTACTTAAGAAAGCTAGGTTTTGTAACAAATTACAAATTAAATTCTTATGCAAAAAACATATCAGAGATTATTAACTATATTGATGATTTAGAAAATAGAAGAGATAGTCTTCCATTTGAAATAGATGGTGTGGTACTTAAAGTTGATAATTTAAATGATGAGAAAAAATTAGGTTTTACATCAAGAGTACCTAGGTGGGGAATAGCATATAAATTTCCCGCTAAGGAGGTATTAACAACATTAAAAGAAATAAAATTTACTGTTGGAAGAACTGGTAAAATAACACCAAACGCAATATTTTCACCAGTACACGTATCTGGTTCATTAGTATCAAAGGCAACACTTCATAATAGTGACTATTGCATAGAAAAAGATGTGCGAGTAGGAGATGTCGTTTCTATTAGAAAAGCTGGTGATGTAATACCAGAGGTTGTAGAAGTTAAATTAGAAAGAAGGAAAGATGATAGTACACCTTTTAAGATGATTGATAATTGTCCGATGTGTAATACTAGATTAATTAGAAAAGATGCAAATCATTTTTGCCCAAATGATAAGTGTCCAGCTCGTGATATAGAAAGCTTAATTCATTTTGTTTCAAGGGATGCAATGTATATAGATGGCTTCGGTGATAGAATAATAGAAGATTTTTATAATATGAATTATATAAGAAACGTTGATGATTTTTATACATTATATAAATATAAAGATGAACTTAAAACTCTTGAAGGTTTTGGCGAAAAAAGTATAGAAAATCTACTCTCATCAATTGAAAATAGTAAAGATAATTCACTTGAAAGACTTATATTTGCTCTTGGAATTAGATATGTAGGAAAGAAAACTGCAAAAATATTATGTGAGTATTATAAGACTATGGATAATCTAATAAAAGCAGATTTTGATGAACTAAAAACAATTAATGAAATTGGAGATATAATTGCTAAAAGCGTTGTTGATTATTTTAGTAATGAAAAGAATCTAAACTTAATAAATAGATTAAAGGGTTATAATCTAAATATGAGATATTTAGGTAAAGATATAAATACTTCAAATGAACTTATAAATGGTAAAACTTTTGTAATAACAGGGACATTATCTCTTCCAAGAGAAGAAATAAAAGAAAAATTAGAAAGTATGGGTGCGAATGTAACAAGTTCTGTTACTAAAAAAACTGATTATGTTATTGTGGGGGATAATCCTGGAAGTAAGTATGATAAAGCAAAGAGTTTAAATATAAAAATATTAGATGAAAAAAAGTACAATGAAATGATAAATAAAGGCTAATGCCTTTATTTTATTGTAAAAATATGGTAATATTAATGTAAAGTGTGGTGAGATTATGAAGGTGTCAGTTATTATTCCAGCATATAATGTTGAACAATATATATCGAGGTGCTTAGATAGTGTTATTAATCAAGTATATAGAAATTTAGAGATAATAGTTATTGATGATGCAAGTACAGATAATACAAGTCGAATCATAAAAGAGTACGCAGAAAAAGATAATAGAATAATACCTTTTTATTCAAGTGTTAATAAAGGCGTGAGTGCTACTAGAAATATTGGCTTAGAGGCATGTACAGGTGATTATATAGTATTTGTAGACTCAGATGATGAGTTAACAAAAGAAGCAATAAGAAGGATGATAGATATAGCAGTTAAATACAATTCAGATTTTGTTGATAGTTATCACTTATTGTACTATACAAAAGCAAATAAGAAACAATTATCTTTTACAGAGCATAAAATTCCTAAAAAATTATTAGTATTAGGAGCAGTTAATGAAAATAAAAAAATATTGAGTATGTATACATATATAACAGGTAAATTATATAGAAGAGACTTAATAGATAATTTAAGGTTTGATGAATCCTTAAACATATATGAAGATTTAGTTTTTGATAATGAATTAAAATCTAGAGTAAAAAACTATGTATTCTTGAATAAAGTTTTATATTTATATTATCAAAGGGAGGATTCTCTTATTAATACCTTTGGTAAAAAACATTTAATGTTTTTAGATGCTGCAAGAAAAGTAAAGGAAATATATCTTAACTATAATAAAGATATTAAAGATAAAGTCTCAGCAATATTATTTCAAAATATAGTACTAACCTTGTTTACCAAAGTTATTAAAAATGATGACAATCTTGGCGACAATGTTGAAACTACTAAAAAATGTTTAAATGATTTGATAAATATATTTCCTGATTATCAGGATAATAAATATTTAAATAAATTAATAAAGAAATTTGTTATTAAATATATAAATGATGATGAAAAATTAAAGAAACTTATTAAAAAACTTCAGAAGAAGAATCTAATAAGACTATATTTTAATTATTTATCTATATTTAATAAATATGAAATAAAAAATCCATTACTTTAGAATTTAAAGTAATTTTTTCATTTATCTAATCTTATTAGAATAAACTTTAATAGGGAATGATAATATGAATTATATAAATAATAGTATTTTACATAACTACATGATTGATGCAAATTATGATGTTACTGGATATATTGCGCTTGATAAAAAAGTTAATGGTATAATAAATAAATACATAAACGATTTTGTATATAATTTACCTCCATATAGTGTCGAGCCTAATGTTATATATTACTTTAACTTAAATAATGAAAAATATGAGTATAAAAAATATTTATCATATGTATATAAAATTGAAGAATATACTGGTGGAGCACATCCTAGTCATTATATATTTACAGTTATATATGATAAGAAAAATAATAAAATAATATCAATAATTGATTTTATAAAATATGATAAGATGTTACTAAAAAAATTATCAAAATTAAGTAGAGTAGAATTAATAAATAACTATGATTTTGACTTACCTGATGATAATTTAAAATCAATTTTTTATGATGGAACAGAAGGCATATTAAAAAATTATAAAAATATTCTGCCTACAGAGAGTGGTTTATTGATTATATTTGAAAGATATCAAATTGCGCCATATTATATGGGAGAATTTAGTATTATTTTACCATATGATAAACTTAAGTAAAATTACTTGCATTTTTCCTTTTGATATGTTAAAATTGTTATTGCATGAAAGCAATCCGCTATTTATTTGTAATATGATTGCTGGGTAGAAAGGAAGACATACGTATGAGTAATATTATTGAAAAGATTACTGCTAAACAAATTAATCCTAATATTCCAGAATTTAGAGTTGGTGATACTTTAAGAGTGGATGTTAGAATTATAGAGGGTAAAAGAGAACGTATTCAAGCATTTGAAGGTGTTTGTGTTGCCAAAAGAAGTGGTGGTATATCTGAAACCTTTACTGTTAGAAAAATGTCATCAGGAATTGGTGTAGAAAGAATTTTTCCTGTTAATTCACCAAAAATCGATAAAATAACAGTTGTAAGAAAAGGTAGAGTCAGAAGAGCTAAACTAACTTTCTTAAGAGGATTAGTTGGTACATACAGAATAAAAGAAAGAAAATAAGGCTTTGTTTGCCTTATTTTTGTTATGGAGGATAAAATGGAGAAAAATGAAAATAAGAAAAAAGAAACAATTAAAACAATATTAACCTATGTATTTATTATTATTGCAGTTATAATTATTAGAGTATTTTTTATAGATCCAGTTAGGGTTGATGGTGAGTCTATGAATACTACACTTTCTGATGGCGAAATAATGCTTTTAAATAAAATAGTGTATAGGAAAAATGATATTCAAAGATTTGATATAGTTGTTATTGATGAGGGAGATAAATATATTATAAAAAGGGTAATAGCTCTTCCAGGAGAAACTATAGAATATAAGAATAATGTACTTTATATAAATGGTAAAGAAATGAAAGATCCATATCCATCAACTGAAACAGATGATTTTAATATTACCGATATAGGGCATATAAAAGTGCCAGGTGATACTTATTTTGTAATGGGAGATAATAGAAGTGATTCGCTAGATAGTAGATATCCATCTGTTGGGGTCATTAAGAAAGATCAAATACTAGGGAGGGCAAAATTTGTAATATGGCCTTTTAATAAATTTGGTAAAGTAGAATAGATGAAATAAGTTCTATAAAAATAGATAGAAGAAAGTCTAGTAATGAACGAATTTTAGATTTTATTATGAAAGTAAAGAATCCATATATATTTAAAGTGAATGGTAAATTAGTTAGAATTAGATTTTCAGATACAGATAAAACTGCAGAAGATTGCTTAACTAGAGTTTTAGAAAATTTATATAGATAGGTGATGATTATATGATAGTATATCATTTTGATATTAATGATTGTTTAAAAAAGAATTCACAAAAACAAGTATTTAAAAAATTGCAATCTAATTTATTTAATACATTTAATTATGATAAAGGTAAAGAATATATTCACTTTTTTAGATATAAAAGTTTTATACAACAATTTTTTGATGATGATAATGGTGAAAGTATAATTTTAAGTGCCGATATTCCAGATGAGTTATTAGAAAAATGTAAAGGATTTGGGTTTTATATTATAGAAAATCAAGAGATGCCTATTCCAGAATATGCTGTACCTTTAGAAGAATTTAATGAGAATTGTGTTATTGGAGTAGAAAAAATACAAGAAGCAAATATTGAATTTGAAGATCTTAATCAATATAAAAAATATTTAGAGACAATAAAAAAATTAAAATCAAACGGTATGGATGTTCCATCCATTACAGTAAACTTATTGAATAGCAGTGTCTGTTCTCTAATAGAAAATGTTCAAACAGAAAATAAAAGAAAGTGATAAAAATGGACAATCGACAAAATTCTACGAATATAAACTCGGATATCGGCAAATATGTAAAACTACTAGGAAACCTTTATAAATAAATTAAAAAGTATTATATGACTTAATAATATGAATAGGAGATTATAACAATGAAAATAATTTTAGCTTCATCCTCAAAACAAAGACAAGATATTTTAAAAATGATTGGATTAAAATATGAAATTATAACAAGTAATGTAGATGAATGTAGTATTGAATCAGAACCAGATAAATATGTAGAAGAACTTTCATTAAACAAAGCAAAATCAGTTAGTAATCAAATTGATTATGATGCAATTATTATTGCAGCTGATACAATTGTTTATAGTAATAATAAAAAATATGAAAAACCAAAAACTAAAGAAGATGCTTATAGTAATTTAAAGGAATTATCAGGAACTAAAAATTCAGCATATACAGGAATAACGATAATAGATTTATATAAAAATAAAACTATAACATTTTCCTCAAAAGTAGATGTTTATTTTAAAAATATATTAGATAATGAAATAGATTGGTATATTAATAATGAGGATAAACTATTTAAAAATTGTGGATATGTTCCTTTAGGTAAGGCATCTTTATTTATAGATAGAATAGACGGTGATTACAATACTCTATTAGGTATTTCGCCTAGTATAGTATTTGAAAAACTAAAAGGACTTGGATATAGTATAACTGATTTTGATTTTGAAAAAGGAAATGAAACAAAATGAAGAAAGTAAAAGTTTTACATCTACGTCGATTAACTGGTATAGTACGAATTATCTAAACACTTATCAAGAGCATTGAAAAATCAATATTTTTGGAATTTTTAACTTTCGTATTTTGATAAAAATGCAGATGAATATATGTCAAATAATATTATTGAAGTTCAAAATATTAAAGTAAATGTAACAAATATAAATGAAAAAGATTATATTTGTATTTCTGATATAGCAAAAGCTAAAAGTGATAAGTCACGTGCAGCTGATGTTATAAGAAATTAGTTACGTAATAGAAGTACGTTAGATTTTTTAACTGCTTGGGAACAATTATATAATCCAAATTTTAAAGTGTTCGAATCTGAACACTTTAGAAAACAAGTAGGATTATTAACATTTACACCAAGTGTTACTGACTGGTGTGAAAAAACAAATGCTATTGGAATATATGCCAAAATTGGGCAAATATGGTGGAACATATGCTCATAAAGACATTGCCTTTGAATTTGCATCAGCAATTAGTCCTGTTTTTAAATTATATTTAATAAAAGAATTTGAAAGATTAAAAGATATAGAAAACCAAAATAGAGAATGGGATGTAAAAAGAATTTTAACAAAAAATAATTATTTAATACATACAGATGCTATTAAAAATTATATATTGCCTGATAATGATTATTATAAGAATAAAGAATGGTTAAAGTATGCAGAAGAAGCTGATATTTTGAATGTTGCGTTATTTAATACAACTGCTAAAAAAGTATCAAAAAATAATAAAGTTATCATTGCCGATTGTAAAAATATTGATAACAATTTTATTAAAAATAACTTTGATAACTATGAAAATGTATATTTTTTCAAATGCGATATATCTAAAAAAGAAGATATTTTAACTTTAAAACAATATGTTTTAAATAATTTTAAAAAATTAGATTGTTTAGTTTGTTGTGCGGGGATAATGCCTTTGTCATGCAGCATTGATGATATAATAGCTAAAAATGTAGACAGAACAATAGATGTTAATTTAAAAGGTACCTTTAAAAGTTTAGATATACTTGGTAACTTTATAAAAGAAACGTCCAAAATTGGTAGTATAGTAACCATATCTTCTGTTGATGGATTAATCGGAGAGCCGTATGGTGTTATTTATTCAACTACAAAAGCAGGAATTATTTCATTAACTAAATCATTTGCTAGATACTTTAAAGGTGACATTAGAGTAAATTGTGTTGCACCAGAACTTATAGATAAACCACTAACAGACAGTACAGGATAAGACCCAAATTGGATAATTGACTATTCTATTATTAAAAGAATTGGTAAACCAGAAGAAATAGCGGATAGTATAATATTTTTATTATCTGATCAAGAATCATATATAACAGGTCAAGTATTAGTAGTAGATGGTGGTTTTATTTTAAAATAAAAAATCAAGAGCAACCAAAATTAAGATAAAATTTAAGTGTTGTTTTGTATATAATTAGTATTTAATAATAAAATAAAAATGGAGGGATAAAATGAATAATAATGAATATAAAAAGACTTTATCTGAAATTAGAACAACATTAACAGAAACTACCAAACCTATTGATTATATAGATACTAGGAAGATGTCAAAAAAAGAAAAAGATAATTTAATAATAGAATTACAAAACAAAATTCATAGTTTGCAAAGCCAGTTATTAATTAGAAAATCAGTTGATGAAAGATACATTAATGGATTAATTCAAAGTAAATATGATGAAACAATGAAATTAATTCATAATCCAGTATTAACATTACCAAGTGGTACACAAATACAATTTAGTTCATTATCCTCTGAACAACTTGAATATTTAGAAAGTTTAGCCGAAAAGAAAAAGAAAATATAAAATTTGTAAAAAAGTTGAGAAAAAACTCAACTTTTTAAGTTGATATAATAAAAACTTTATATTTTTTGATGCATTTGATGTATAATAGTCAATACAAATGAGGTGGATTATGATTGATAATGCACAAAAATATACAAAATTACCTTTGAATCCATCTGAAGTAATAAGAGCAAATGATTTATTTAACTCTATAATTTTATATGATAAAACCGGTGAATATTCAAAGATAAAAGAAGAGACACAAAAATATTTAAATATAGCAAATAGTGGAGTATTTGAATATGAAAATTTGGCAGAAGTATATCCACCTATGGGAGAATTAATAAAAATGGAATTAGAAACACAAGATGTAAAAGAATTTACTAAAACAAAAACTTTTGAATTCATTAAAAATATGTTGTAATTTTTTGAATAACTTTGATTATTATTGAAATTTAGATTTTAATAATAATTTTTTTGTTTTGTAAAAATATCACCATATTAATATGGGTATAATTATATTAATTAAGATTACTTGGAGGTTTGTAATGAGAATAGGAATAGATATTGATGGCGTATTAACCGATATAGAACAATGGAAATTATATTATGGTATTAAGTTTTATTTTGAAAAATATAATAAATAAATATTAGATAATGAAGAGTATGAAACAACTGATATATTTAAAATTGATAGTAAATTAGATGAAGAATTTTGGGAAAAATATTTTATAGAATACTCTATAAATGTTGATGTTAGAAAGTTTGCTAGTAAGGTTATAAAAAAAATAAAACAAAAAAAAGAAATAGAAGTAATTGATAGAAATATTATAATGGAATTTATTGATAATATATTTGTCTATGAAGATAGTAACATAAAAATAGTATTTAAAAATAATAATGAATTCTTAGAAGCATTAAAGTTTCTAAAATCACATAATTGTGTGATATAATAGATTAGAAATTCGTCTTTATAAAAGATTTTTAATGAAGAATAATCTAAGGAGTGATTAACATGGGTAAATGGGACAAATATAAAAAATAAAGATAAAGTAGAAAAAAATCAAAATAATGATGGTATCGCATCTAGTAATATCAACTCGTAAATGGAGAAATAAAGAAAACACCTTATAAATAAAGAAAAAGATATTAAATTCTTTTTATATATTTAAGGTTATTTCTGCTAAGAATTATTAAAAATATGGGGTAATGGAGACATAAGAAAAACTTTATATAAGACACTATATAAAATAAATAGTTAACAGAGGATGAGGTAATAATGAAGAAAATAGGAGATAAATATACTAACAGTACTTTTGAAAATATAAAGCATATTGATGATTATGGAAATGAATATTGGCTTGCACGTGAATTGCAAAAAGTGTTGGAATACAAAGAATGGAGAAATTTTAAAGTTGTAATAGATAAAGCCATAACGTCTTGTGAAAATAGCAAATTTAATGTTTTGGATCATTTTGTTGAGTTCAACAAAATGATAGAATTAGGTAAAACAGCAAAAAGAAAAATCATTGAATATAAACTTTCTAGATATGCTTGTTATTTAATAGTACAAAATGCGGATCCTAATAAAGAAGTTATTGCCTTGGGACAAACATATTTTGCTATTCAAACAAGGAAACAAGAAATAACAGAACAAGAATATGATTCTTTATCAGATGATGAAAAAAGATTCTACCAAAGAAAATTAACAAAACAAGGAAATTATACGCTCCAAAAAGTTGCATCATCTGCTGGCGTTAAAAATATGGCTGAATTTCATAATGCAGGATATAGAGGATTATATAATGGTGAAACTGCTAATGATATTTTTAAAAGAAAAAAATTGCGCTATAGAGAAGATATTTTAGATAATATGAATGAAGATGAATTAGTTGCTAATTTATTTAGAATAAACCAAACTAAGCAAAGACTTTTGAAAGATAATGTACAAGGTGAAAAAGAAGCAAAGGATGTGCATTATGAAGTTGGTAAAAAAGTTAGAAAAGCGATTGCGGATATTGGTGGAATGATGCCTGAAGAAATGCCAACACCCAAAAAGAGTCTGAAAGATCTTGAAAGAGAAAAGAAACAATTAGAAAATAAGGAAAAAAAGAAACTTGAAGTAACAAAATGAGAAAAACAATTATATGAGTTATGACAGAAAACGAATGTGAGATTTAATAATATGAAAAAATATAATATAAAAAAATTAAGAGAAAAATTAGAACATTGTAGAAATGTAAATCTTGATGATGTAAAATTAGAAGATGTTGATGAATTAACTTCTATAAAAATAGATAGAAGAAAATCTAGTGAGGAAAGAATATTAGATTTTATTATGAAAGTAAAAAATCCTTATATATTTAAGATAAATGGGAGGTTAGTTAGAATTAGATTCTCAGATACTGATAAAACAGCAGAAGATTGTCTTACCAGAGTTTTAGAAAATTTATATAGATGAAGAGCAGTTAAGTTCTGGTTGTTTAGGTTGGTTTAAAAAAAATTATGTATGCTCTATGTCAAGAGGAAAAATGAAAGGAGTTTATTTAAATGGATGTTAATAAAATTATTAACGAATTGAATTTAAGAGTTCCTAGTATTGTAAAAGGAATAAAATTAGTTAAGTTTCAATATTGTGCTAGCCAAGATTTTGTTGCTTTATTTTATATAGATACTATATTTTATACAGATAGACTATTCTTAGAGTTTAATCATGAAGAACAATTATTTATAGTGGCACACGAGGCTATGCATTTTATGATAAGAGAACAAAAACGAGATTTAAAAAATAATAATAAAAATGAAGAATTGTTAAATTATGTTGAAGATGCATGGATTAATCAATTATTAATAAAATTGGGGTTAACTCCTCCTAAAGATGTTGTATTGATAGAAGATGCATTAAATTATAGTATTGATGAACTTTATAAAATGTATTTACTTAGAATAAATGAGGTAAAAAGTTATTTTTGTCCAGTGGATATTGATAGTATTATAAAGAAATAAAGGAAGTGATAATAATGAATAATAGTAATCGACAAAATTCGACAAATATAAACTGGTATCCCGGCCACATGGCTAAAACCAAAAGGCAAATAAAAGAAAAAATAGAATTAATAGATATAATTTATGAGGTAATTGATGCTAGAATACCTATTTCATCAAAAATAAAGGATATAGATGATATAGTTAAAAATAAACCAAGAATTATAATAATGACTAAAGGTGATCTATGTGATTTAAATAAAACAAATAAACATATTAGATATTATGAAGATTTGGGTTATAAAGTAGTACTTGTAGATTTAGTAAATAATAAAAATTTAGATAAAATTAAAACTGTTACTGATGAGGTTCTAAGAGAAATAAATAAAAAAAGAGAAGAAAAGGGGTTAAAAACAAGAACAGCAAGAGCTCTTATAATAGGAATACCTAACGTAGGTAAATCAACATTAATAAATAGACTTGCAGGTAAAAAGGTAGTAAATGTTGGAGATAGACCAGGTGTAACAAAACAACTATCTTGGATAAGAATTAGTAAAGATGTAGATTTAATGGATTCACCAGGTATTTTATGGCCTAAAATTGATAATGAAACTCAGGCACTTAAACTTGCATGTTTTTCAGCAATAAAAGAAGAAATACTTCCTATTGATGAAGTTGCATGTTATATACTTAAATATATGTTTAATAATTATAAAGATAATTTAAATGAAAGATATGGAAAAATTACCTTAGAAGAGGATGATTATTCTCTAGCATATGATGCGATAGGAAGAAAAAGAGGATGTATTCTAAGAGGTAATGAAGTAGATTATGATAAAGTATCTAATTTAATAATTAGAGATTTAAATGAAGGCTATTTAGGCAAGGTGACATTTGATGATTAATATGACAGAATATGAAGAAAAATTATATAATGAAGGATATAGTTTTATTGGTGGATGTGATGAAGCTGGTAGAGGTCCACTTGTTGGTCCTGTTGTCGCAGGCTGTGTAGTATTTCCTAAAGGATATAAAAATGAATTAATAAATGACTCTAAAAAATTAACTGAGAAGAAAAGAGAACAATTATATGATATAATAATTAATGATGCCTTGGCATATGGAATTGGTATTGTATCTTCTAAGGAAATAGATGAAATAAATATCCTTGAGGCATCAAGAAAAGCAATGATACTTGCATATAATGAAGCAAATAAAAAAATTAATATTGACTATTTATTGACAGATGCGATGAAAATTAGTACACTAAATATTCCTGTATTGGATATAATTAAAGGAGATGCAAAAAGTGTAACTATTGCGGCTGCATCTATAATAGCTAAAGTAACAAGAGATAGGATTCTTTATGATTTAGATTCTAAATATCCTGAATACGAATTTAGAAAGCATAAAGGCTATCCAACAAAAAGACATTTAGAATTAATTGAAAAATATGGAGTATTTGAAGAGTATAGAACAACATATAAACCTGTAAAAAATATAATTGATAGAGGAATATTTAAAAAAAAGGGCTAATAATATATTAGGAAGGAATGATTAAATGGGAAAAAATTTAGTTATAGTTGAATCACCAGCTAAAAGTAAAACTATTGAAAAATATTTAGGTGATGGGTACAAAGTATTATCATCTAAAGGACACATTAGAGATTTAGCTACTTCTGGTAAATATGGTTTTGGTGTAGATATAGAAAATGGATTTAAACCAACATATGAACCAATTAAGGGAAAGAAAAAAGATATAACAGCACTAAAAAAAGAAGTAAAAGCATCTGATAAAGTATATTTAGCAACCGACCCTGATCGTGAAGGAGAAGCAATTTCTTGGCATTTAAAAGATGCCCTTGATATTGATGATAATAATTATGAAAGAATAGTATTTAATGAAATAACTAAAGATGCAGTAGTAAATTCATTTAAAAATGCAAGAAAAATAGATGAATTAATGGTTAGAAGTCAGGAAACTAGAAGAATATTAGATAGAATTATTGGTTTTAGATTAAGCAAACTTATGCAATCTAAAACTGGTGGTAAAAGTGCTGGTAGAGTTCAATCAGTTGCACTTAAGTTAATAGTGGACAGGGAAAGAGAAATTGAAAAATTTATTCCTGAAGAGTATTGGACTATTAAAGCAATATTTCCTGATTTTGAAGCAAACTTATTTGGATATATTGATGATAAAAAATTAGAGATAAAAAATGAATTGGAATCAAAGAAAATAATTAATAAACTTTCCAATAGTTATAAGATAGAATCTACAGAAAAGAAAAATAAGAATAAATCAAGTAAACCACCATTTATAACAAGTACAATGCAGCAAGAAGCTGCAAATAAATTAAATTTTTCATCTAAGAAAACAATGAGTGTAGCTCAAAAATTATATGAAGGTATTAATATTGGAAGTGAAACAGTAGGTTTAATTACATATATGAGAACTGATTCTATTCGTTTATCAAATGATTTTATTTCTAGTACTCTTAAGTATATTGAAGTAAATTATGGTAAAGAATATGTTGGAAAAGTAAAAACACAAAAAAAGAGTGAAAATGTTCAAGATGCCCATGAAGCAATTAGACCAACTAGTATACTTAGAACTCCAGATAGTATAAAGGAGTATTTAACTACTGATGAATATAAACTTTATAAACTAATATATTATAGAGCACTTGCATCCTTAATGAAAGAAGCAAAACAAGCTACAACTACAGTAGTTCTTGATAATAATGATTATAAATTTAAAGCTACAGGAACAGTTACAACATTTGATGGTTATATGAAAGTATATAAAGAGTATGAAAAAACTGAGGATAGTATATTACCTGATTTTGCAAAATATAATTCAGATGTAATAATTACAGATAAAGTAGAAGAAAAGCAACACTTTACGGAAGCTCCAGCAAGATACTCTGAATCATCTTTAATTAAGGAAATGGAAAAATTAGGTATTGGCAGACCATCTACATATGCTACTACAATATCTACAATAGTGGATAGAGGATATGTAAATATTGTAGATAAAAGATTTAATCCAACTAAAATAGGGGTAGAAACAACAGATAAACTACAAGAATTTTTTAGTAATTTAATAAATGTTAAATATACTGCTAAAATGGAAGAGGATTTAGATAATATCGCATCAGGAGAAATAATTTGGAATGAATTATTAGAAGAATTTTATAAGGAGTTTGAACCAATGGTAAAAGATGCATTTGATAATATGGAGAAAAAAGAACCAGAAAAAACTGGAGATATATGTCCAGAATGTGGAAAAGAACTAGTAAAAAGAAATGGAAGATATGGGGAATTTATCGCATGTTCTAACTACCCAGAATGTAAATATATTAAAAAGGAAGAGAAAAAACAAGTAGAAGTATGTGACTGCATAAAATGCGGAAGTAAAATAGTAGAGAGAAAAACAAAAAAGGGTAAGGTATTTTATGGATGTTCAAATTTTCCAAAATGTAAAGAAGCATATTGGGATAAACCAATAGGAAAATTATGCCCAGAATGTAATAATATGCTTGTTGAAAAAAATGATATTATAAAATGCTCAGCATGTGATTATAAGGAATAGAAAGCTATTTCTTTTTTTGTATGATAATTACTATAGTCACTATATTTTGACAAATTAGGATGCATATGTTAATATATTGCGGTAAAAAAAGGAGTTATGTTTATGTGTATAGAAAATTTCCATTTTGGGTCATTAGAATATGAACTTTATGATAATGATTTTATAGATTCTTTAAGAGATAAAACTTGTAATGGAATACCACTTCATATACTTGCTCTTTCTTATTATTTATGTAGAAAAAATTGTCATTTTGTCACGGTACAATTAACAACAGGTATGGATAAGTTCAATCTTGTTAGAGGAAATGTATCTAGTTGGGCTTATGATATAGATGGAAATCATAGCTGGATAGAAAAAGATGGCTTTGTATATGATACGACGAAGGGAGTTAAATTTAAAAAAGAATATTATTATGAAATATTTAATCCCCAAATAATAAGGGCATTAAACGAGGATAATTATATTGATGATAATATTTATATGTATTTTTTAATTTCTGGTATGCAGGATGTTGAAAATGAAAGAAGAAATTTGGAATTAACATTCAAAATGTTAGAGTATTTAGAAAAATTAAAACCAACTATTAATGGAAAGAGATTATTAAATGAAATAGAAAAATATAGAATAGAAAATCCATATAATGAAAAATTACCTGAGGAAATAGTAAAAAAATATATAAATGATATGGCACCTAGTTGCTTAGAGGGAGTAATGTTATATTAAATAGTAATGTGAAATAAAAACATATTGACATAAACTCTTAAAAAAAGTACAATATATTTATAAAAGCATTGATGAAAGATTAGTAATAAGAAATATTTATTTTATAGAGAATCAGTATTTGGTGAAAACTGATAATAAATAACTTATGAATCTACTTTCTAGTGAAGTTAATAGCTTCCGGTTAAAGCCGTTATCTAAATTAAGTTAAATAAAGGATGGTACCGCCGTTTAGGCTCCTTATAAGTATCATCCTTTTTGTTTTATAGGAGGGAAAATGAGAGAGGTAAGACCAAATACAATATATAGACATTTTAAGGGATCAAAAGCTTTTGTAATTACAATAGCAAAACATAGTGAAACAGGTGAAGACTTAGTGATTTATTGTTGCGTTGATAATGAAAATACAAATCACAAGGATGGAATTTATGCAAGACCACTTAGCATGTTTTTATCAGAAGTTGATCATAAAAAATATCCAGAAGTTAAACAAAAATATAGGTTTGAATTAATAGAGGAGGAATAAAAATGTTAGATATTAAATTTGTAAGAGAAAATCCTGAAAAGGTAAAGGAAAATATTAAAAAGAAGTTCCAAAATAATAAGTTAGAATTTGTTGATAAAGTTATTACTTTAGATAAAGAGTATAGAGAAATAAAAGTAAAAGCAGATACACTTAGAAATGAGAGAAATACTATTTCTGATAATATTGGTTCTCTTATGAGAGAGGGGAAAAAAGAAGAAGGCTTGGCTTTAAAAGAAAAAGTAATAAAAATAAATGATGAATTAAGTACTTTAGAAACAGAAGAAGAAAATTATGAAAATCAAATAAGAGAAATTATGTATTTAATTCCAAATATGGTTGCGGATGATGTACCAGTTGGGGAAGATGATTCTAAGAATGTTGAAATAGAAAAGATTGGTGATCCAATAATCCCTGAATATGAAATCCCTTATCATGCAGATATAATGGCTAGTTTTAATGGTATTGATAAAGAATCAGCAGCAAAAGTATCAGGTAATGGTTTTTATTATCTGATGGGTGATATAGCAAGACTTCATTCAGCAGTACTTAGTTATGCTAGAGACTTTATGATTGATAAAGGATTTACATATTGTATTCCACCATATATGATAAGAAGTGATGCGGTTAATGGTGTTATGAGCTTTGAAGAAAAAGAAGCAATGATGTATAAGATAGAGGGAGAAGACTTATATTTAATAGGTACTTCAGAGCACTCTATGATTGCTAAGTTTAAAAATCAAATGTTAAAAGAATGTGAACTTCCTATAACTATGACAAGTTATTCTCCATGCTTTAGAAAAGAAGTTGGAGCACACGGAATAGAAGAAAGAGGAGTATATAGGGTTCATCAATTTGAAAAACAAGAAATGATAGTTATATGTAAACCTGAAGATAGCGAATCTTGGTATGAAAGAATGTTAAATTATACAGTAGAATTATTTAGAAGTTTGGATATTCCTGTTAGAAAGCTTGTATGTTGTACAGGGGATCTTGCAGATTTAAAATATAGATCATGTGATGTAGAAGCATGGAGTCCAAGACAAAAAACATATTTTGAAGTAGGATCATGTTCTAATCTAACAGATGCACAAGCTAGAAGATTAGGAATTAGATATAAAGATGAAAATGGTAATAGGGTATTTGCTCATACATTAAATAATACTGTACTTACTCCACCTAGGATGCTTATTGCTTTCTTAGAAAATAACTATAATGAGGATGGTTCAGTAAATATACCAGAAGTATTAAGACCTTATATGGGTGGAAAAGAAAAAATAGAAAAAAAAGTTTGTTAAAACGAACTTTTTCTTTTATTGTGATATAATTAATTTATAGGTTGTGAAATGATGAATGTAAATAATAGAAGTATTGTTATTGAAATATTTAATAAAAATGTAGATAAAATCATAAAAAAATCCAAGAGATTATTAAAATTATGTGATGAAAAAAATTATAAATTAAAGTTTAATTATTTAGATGATAACATTTCAAAACAAAAACTATTTTGGATTAAAAATATAGAAAAAGCAATCAATATAAAGAATATTAAAGAAAGATATAGTTTTATATATGATACTGTTTGTGAATATATTGATAAAAAATATATGGAATGTAATTATTGTGATTTTAAGGATGACGTTTGTATTTATTTTAGAAATAATCCAAAGATAATGCATAAAAATGGATGCTGCTATAGCGATGCAAGGGGTGGACTTTGTAAAAATTTAGTAAATAACTCTTGCAGTATAAAATCGATATCTTGTAAATTATACTCCTGTGAATATTTAAGGAAAAATAAAATTAATTTTAGAATGAAAGCTATTCCATTAATAAAGTACTTTTTCAATATAAAGCAAAAGTATTATATTAAATATAGTTTCTTTAAGGATAAAGATTATATGATTAATAAATTAATTGAAAATAAGTAGGTGTATGAAATGAGTTTAAAAAGAATGGTATTTGATAATAAATTAATATTACAGGTAAGTGATGAAAATATAGAATATATAATATCAAAAACAAGATCTATTATTAAATTTTGTGATAATCATAATTTAGTTGTTGAAATCATATACAATAGTAAAAAAATAGATGAAAAATATTTAAAGAAAGATATATCAAAAAATATAAGAGACATAATTACTATTATGCATGCCATAAATATAAAAAATATACCTGAAAGGTATGACTATATATATGATACAGTATGTGCTTATTTAGATGAAAGAATAAAAACTAATTATTGTGAATTTAAAGATAATATATGTGTTAAATATAGGAAAAAAGGATCTAATCATGAAAATGGGTGCTGCGAATGTAAAGGAAGAGGAAGATGCAAATATTTAATTGATGGGGTATGTACAATGAAAAGTTGTATGGCATGTAAACTATTTACTTGTTATACTTTAAAAAGGATGGGTATTACTCAAAATATAAATGATTTTGCATTAACTAAATATTTCTTTACTACTAAACAAAAGGATATACTACAGTTTAGTTACTGGACACCAAAAGAAATTGTTATGGAAAAATTATTAAAAGAAAGTAAAATGTTAATAAGATAATAAAAATATATGTTATAATTTATTTATATATTATTAAAGAGATGAAATAATGAGTAATTATGTAAAAGGAATAATAGGAGCTTTAATTGGTGGAGTAATAGGAGTTATTCCATGGATACTTGTTTATGTTTATGGAGAATATATGTTTTCTTTAATTGCAATTTTTATAGGACTTGGTGCAAGTTTTGGCTATAAAAAATTAGGCGGTGTTATGAATAAAAAAACACCAATAATAATTGGGGCAATATCAGTAGTTGTAGTAGTTGTCGCAACTTTACTTGTAATTCCTTGTATGTTAATACTAAAAGAAGGTTATTCGCTAAATGGTTATACATTTGAGCTTTTATATAGTAATAGTAATTTTACAAAAGCTATAACTCATGATTTATTAGTATCTATATTCTTTGTAATACTTGGTATAATTCCAGTAATAAATAATATAAAAAGAGAAGTTGGAATAGAGGTAAAGTCAGAAGTAGATGCTGCTAAAAGAAATGAAAATATTTCTAAAATGAAAGAGATATTTAAAAAATATAATGCATTTAATAAAGAAAGTGCAGTAAGTTATGATGAAATAAAAGAAAACTTTAATGATGAAGATGAAAAAATATTTAAGCAAGTAAAAAGTATGTTGATAATAAAAAAATATAAAGATAAATATTATTTTTCAGAAAAAAATGAAAAGACTCCAGGATTAGGTTCACTAATATTATCATTCAAAATTATATTAATAGTTATTGTAGTAATGACATTAATTACTATAATATTTTCATAAAAGATTAACCATTATTGATTAATTTTTTATTTTAACTTTGTTTAAAAATTTTAACTTCATATTAACTATTTAGTTTCAAATCAATTTACATTTTTAACTATAGATGCTATAATTATCTAAGTTTAGAGGTGTAACTATGATAAAACATACAAATATTAAACCTTCTTATTTAGAAGCAAAAAAAAGAAGTAAAGAAAAGGTAAAAATATTAACTGATGAATATATAATGACTAATGAATTAAGTAAGATAGGAATAGGTAAAAAGTATCATGTTATTACATATGGTTGTCAAGCAAATGAGAGAGATTCTGAAACTATAAGCGCTATACTTGAAGATATGTCATTTACAAAAGTAGATAACATGGAAGATGCTGATTTAATTCTTTTAAATACATGTGCGATTAGAGAAAATGCTCATAATAAGGTATTTGGAATGCTTGGTAGAATTAAACACTTAAAAGAATCCAAACCAAATATAATTACATGTTTATGTGGATGCATGGCTCAGGAAGAATCAGTTGTTAATGAAATAGAATCAAAATATAAATGGATGGATGTAGTATTTGGTACACATAATATTCATAATTTACCTCTTCTTATAAGTAATGCAATAAATGATAATGAACTTATTATCGAAGTATTTAGTAAAGAGGGTGATGTAGTTGAAAACCTTCCTGTTAAAAGAGATAATAAATATAAAGCATATGTTAATATAATGTATGGTTGTGATAAATTTTGTACATATTGTATAGTTCCTTATACTAGGGGAAAACAAAGAAGTAGAAAAATAGAAGATATACTATGCGAAGTTAATAAACTTATTAAAGATGGGTATAAAGAAGTAACACTTTTAGGTCAAAATGTAAATGCATATGGAAAAGATTTAGATGAAAACATAACATTTGATTTATTATTAGAAGAAGTTGCTAAAACAGGTATTGAAAGGGTAAGATTTGTAACATCACATCCATGGGATTTTACAGATGAAATGATTAAAATTATAAAAGATTATAAAAACGTAATGCCATATGTTCATTTGCCAGTACAATCAGGTAGTGATAGAATATTAAAGTTGATGGGTAGACGTTATTCAAAAGAAAGTTACCTAGAATTAGCACTAAAAATAAAAAAAGAAATACAAAATGTTTCACTTACAACAGATATTATTGTAGGTTTTCCAGGTGAAACTGAAGAGGATTTTAAACAGACTCTTGATATAGTTGAAAAATGTAAATATGACAGTGCATTCACATTTATCTATTCTCCTAGAGAAAATACCCCAGCTTCTAAAATGGAAGATAATGTACCATTTGAGGAAAAACAAGAAAGACTTCAAAGATTAAATGAACTTGTAAATAAATATGCGCTTATTAATAATCAAAAATTAGTAGGAGATACTCTTTTAGTATTAATTGAAGGAAAATCAGAAAAAGGTAATGGCTTATATGCAGGATATACTGATACTATGAAACTTGTTAATGTAAAATGTGATGAAGAAGATATAGGAAAGATAATAAATGTAAAGGTTACTGAAGCTAAGACTTGGAGCTTAAATGGAGAAAAAGTAAATGGATGATATTATAAAAGAAACATTAGAATTAAAGCAAATTATATTATCATCAAATGAGTACAAAGAGTACAAAAAAAGTGAAAGGGTTTTAAACTCAAATAAAGAGATAAATGATTTAATAGAAAGAATAAAAAAACTTCAAAAAGAAATAATAAATAAGGAAGATAAAAAAGAAGAAACGGATAAAGAAGAAATAGAAGTTCAAAGTCTATACAAAAAATTAAATTCCTATAAAGAGTATAGAAACTATATAGATGCTTCAAAAAAGTTTAATGAATCTTTAACATATATCCAAAAAGAATTTGAAGATTATTTTAATCAGTTTATTATTTAAGAAACTAAAATGTTTCTTTTCTTTGACAAAATTTTATGTTTATATATAATATAATATTAGTTTGAAACGGAGAAAAAATAATGGAAGAAGAAATTTTAAAGTTAAAATCATTTTTATCACTTGTAAATTTATATTTAGAAAGGTTTTTAAATGGCCATAACTTAAGTAATTTAGTAAGTCAATTAGATTCTGAAACCTTTCTATACGAATATTATAAAGATATGGGTTCTGAGGAAGATATTGAATACTTAAAAAACTATATGGGATTTATAGAAAGTGATGAAGATGTTGAAGAAAATTGGTATGCATTAGCGTATGCAGCATCTATATTTTTAAATACTAGAAAAACAGGTAATAAGCTTATAGATAGTTATATATTAAAGATGACTAAAAGGGATTAAATATGTTAAAATATATATGGTGAAGTAATATGTATTTTGATTATAATGGAAATAAATATGAGATTATTATAGAAAAAAAGAATAATAAAAATACTTATATAAGAGTTAAAGACGATTTAAAAATATATATATCAACATCTTATTTAATACCTAAATTTATGATTAAGTCATTAATAGAAAATAATAGAAAACAAATTAATAAAATGATTGATACAGTTTTAAAAAGGTTAAATAAAAAAGATGGATACTATTATTTAGGTATGAAAATTAATATAGTTATTAAAAATGTAAAAAAGCCTTATTTAGATTATGATACCTTATATGTAAATTCTAAAGAAGATATAGATAAATGGTATAGTAAAATGGCTAAAAAAGTGTTTAAGGAAAGACTTGATGTTATTTATAATAATTTTACTAAAGAGGTTCCTTATCCAAAACTAGTGATTAGAAAAATGACTACTCGCTGGGGTGTATGTAACAAGAATTTAGAAAAAGTAACATTAAATTATAATTTAATATATATGGATAAAAAATACTTAGATTATGTTATAGTTCATGAACTATCTCATTTTATTCATTTTAATCATAGTAAAAATTTTTGGAAATTAGTAGAAGAAAATGAACCTAATTATAAGCAGATAAGAAAAGAGATGAGAAATTAATGGTTATAGAGTCAACAGATAACAAAAAAATCAAAGATTTTAGAAAATTAAAACAAAAAAAATATAGAGATAAAGAAAAAATGTTTTTAGTTGAAGGAATACATTTAGTAGTAGAAGCTTATAAAAGTGGTAACTTAATAGAAGTAATACTAGAGGAAAATGAAAAAGTAGATATAAATATAAAAACTACTTATGTAACTAAACAGGTACTTAAATCTTTATCAGAACTTGAAACACCATATAATATAATTGGAGTATGTAAGTTTAGTGAAGAAAAAGATATAGGAAATAAAGTGTTAATACTAGATGATATTCAAGATCCTGGTAACCTTGGAACAATAATTAGGAGTGCACTAGCTTTTAATATTGATACAATAATACTGAGTGACAATACTGTTGATTTATATAATTCAAAAGTATTAAGATCATCCCAAGGAATGAATTTTCATGTTAATATTTTAAGAGGTAATATAAAAGAATATATATTAAAACTAAAAGATGATAACTTTAAAATATATACAACTGATGTAAATAATGGCAAAGATATAAAAAGTGTTACTAATACTAAAAAATATGCTATAATAATGGGTAATGAAGGAAGAGGCGTTTTCAAAGGTATAAGTGATTTATCAGATGATAAAATATACATAAAAATGAATAGAGAGTGCGAAAGCCTTAATGTAGCGGTTGCTACTTCAATAATACTATATGAATTAAATAAGTAGGTGAATAATATGAAGTTTATAAAAATTGGTAAGATAGTTAATACTCATGGAATAAAAGGTGAACTTAGAATATTATCTGACTTTAGACATAAGGATAAAGTATTTGTTAAGAATATGAAAGTTTATGTTGGAAAGAAAAAACAGGAATTTATTATAAACTCATATAGATTTCATAAGATATTTGATATGGTTACTTTTAACGGCTTTAATAATATAAATGATGTAGAATATTTAAAAGGTGATTTTGTTTACATAAATGAGGATGATTTAAACCTAGATGGCGGGGAAATATATTCAGAAAAGTTAATAGGGTTTAAAGCTGTAATTGGTAAAACGCAAGTTGGAACTGTAACTGAAATACTAGATACTCCTGCGAACGAAGTAATAAGAGTTAATGAAAATATATTAATTCCTTATGTAAAAGAATTTATTAATAAAATAGATATGGAAAATAATACTATTTACATTAATGATATAGGAGGTTTAGTATAATGAAATTCAAAGTTTTAACACTATTTCCTAATATGTTTAATGGATTTTTAACTGAATCAATAATTAAAAGAGCAATAGATGAAAAATTGGTTAATATATCGATTAATAATATAAGGGATTATAGCAAAGATAAACATCAAAAGGTTGATGATACTCCATATGGTGGAGGAAGTGGTATGCTTTTAATGTGCCAGCCTGTTATGGATGCAGTTAAAGCATTGAAGACTAAAAAAACAAAAGTCATTATGCTTAGTCCAGATGGAGAAAAATTTAACCAAGATAAGGCATATGATTTGTCAAATGAAGAAGATATAATTTTAATATGCGGACATTATGAAGGATTTGATGAGAGAATAAGTTCAGTAGTTGATGAAAAAATAAGTATAGGTGATTATGTTCTAACGGGTGGAGAACTTCCATCTATGGTAGTAATGGACTCTGTTATAAGACTAATTCCAGGAGTAATAAAAGAAGATTCTCACTTAAATGATTCATTTAATGACAATTTGCTTGATTATCCACAGTATACTAAACCAAGTGATTATAAAGGTATGAAAGTACCAGATGTGCTTTTATCTGGAGACCATAAAAAAATAGATGAGTGGAGAAAAGAAGAGGCAATAAAGAAAACAAAAAAAGTAAGGCCAGATCTTTTGAAAGAAAAAAATGAAACCAAAAGGAAACAAATAGGAAACTATACTTTGATGGAAGATAATACTGCCAAAAAAATAGATTCAATTAATTTAAATGATACTTATAATTTTAAACCTAAAAATAATATTAAAAAAGAAGACTTAGCATCTATAAGTAAAATAGTACTTGTCGAACCAACGTTTATTGAGACAATAGCAAAGAAAAATATTAATAAAAAATTAAATGTCTTATTAAAACAAGTATCTATAGTATTAAATGATGAAACAGACCAAGAAGGCTCTAGTTATGTTTTAGGTGAGATAGATAGATTAGAGAATATGATTTTAAGTAATTATGAGAAATATTTATCTAGTGATTATATTAAATTAATAAGAAATAAGTTATCAATGTTAAAAGATGAAATAAAATATAAACAAATGATGATAGTCCAAACTATAGATTATGAAAAAGAAAAGGGGAGAAGTTTATAATGAACATAATATTAACTGGCGATAGACCAACAGGTAAGTTACATTTAGGACATTATGTAGGTTCTCTAAAACAAAGAATAGAACTTCAAAATAATAGCAATTATGATGAAATGTATGTTATGATTGCGGATGCACAAGCGCTAACAGATAACTTCGACAATCCAAAAAAAATAAGAGATAATATTAATGAAGTTATACTAGATTATTTATCAGTAGGTATTGATCCAGAAAAAGTAAATATATTTATTCAATCGGAAATATCGGAACTAACTGAACTTACATTTTACTATATGAACCTAGTTACAGTATCAAGGCTTGGAAGAAATCCAACAGTTAAAACAGAAATAAAACAAAAAAACTTTGATAAAAGTATTCCTGTAGGTTTCTTTTGCTACCCAATTTCACAAGCAGCAGATATAACTGCATTTAAGGCAAATATAGTTCCAGTGGGTGATGATCAACTTCCAATGATTGAACAAACTAATGAGATAGTTAATTCATTTAATAGAATATATGGTAAAACTTTAGTGCCATGTAAGGCAATTCTTGCTTCTAATGAATTAGCTAGGAGACTTCCTGGACTTGATGGTAATGCCAAAATGAGTAAAAGCATAGGGAACTGTATTTATTTATCAGATTCATCTGAAGATGTATATAAAAAGGTAATGAGTATGTATACTGATCCAGATCATATAAAAATAGAAGATCCTGGCAAAGTAGAAGGTAATATGGTGTTTACATATTTAGATGTATTTTCAAGTAATGAACAAATAAGTAAATATTCTGAGTTTAGTTCACTAGATGAGATGAAAGAAAAATACAAAAAAGGTGGACTTGGTGATGTTAAAATTAAGAAAGTATTATATAATGTTTTAGAAGAAATACTTACTCCAATTAGAGAAAAGAGAAAATATTATGAAGAAAATATGGATGAAGTATATAAAATATTAAAAAATGGTACAAATAAAGCAAGAGAAAAAGCAAGTAAAACTTTAAAAGAAGTAAAAAAGGCAATAATGATTGATTATTTTGAATAATAGGTACAAAGAGTTAATGATATTGTTTATAAATTAAAACTAGAATATTTGAATTAATATTCTTTTTTTCTTGCTTTTATTATAAGTATAAAGTAAAATGGAAGTGTTGTTAAAAAAGTTAGGAAGTGATTATATGTTACAAGTAAATAACTTAAGTTTAAAATTTAATACAAGAGTATTATTTGAAAATGTAAATTTAAAATTTGAAAAAGGAAATTGTTATGGTGTAATTGGCGCTAATGGCGCAGGTAAATCCACATTCTTAAAGGTATTAAGTGGTGAAATAGATTCAACTACAGGTGATGTAATTATATCTAAGGGAGAAAGATTATCTGTACTTAAACAAAACCATAATGCATATGATGATTACAACGTAATAGATACAGTTATAATGGGGAATACTAAGCTTTATAGTATTATGAAGGAAAAAGAGGAATTATATTCAAAAACAGATTTTACTGAAGAGGACGGAATAAAAGCAGGCGAACTTGAAGCAGAATTTGCAGATTTAAATGGTTGGAATGCAGAAAGTGATGCTGCTATACTTTTAAGCGGTCTTGGAATTGATGTAAGTTATCATGATAAATTAATGAGTGAATTATCTGGACCTGAAAAAGTAAAGGTATTACTCGCAGGTGCTTTATTTGGTGATCCAGATATTTTAATACTTGATGAACCAACTAACTATTTAGATATAGATGCAAAAATGTGGCTTGAAGAATTTTTAATTAATTTTGATAATACAGTAATAGTAGTTTCTCATGATAGACATTTTTTAAACAAGGTATGTACTCATATGCTTGATATAGATTATGGAAAAATAACTTTATTTATAGGTAACTATGATTTTTGGTATGAATCAAGTCAGTTAATATTAAAACAAATGAAAGATCAAAATAAGAAAAAAGAAGAAAAAATAAAAGAATTAAAGGATTTTATTGCTAGATTTTCAGCAAATGCATCAAAAAGTAAACAAGCAACAAGTAGGAAGAAATCCTTAGAAAAAATAGAACTTGAGGAGATGAAGGCATCTTCTAGAAAATATCCATATATTAATTTTGAAATAGAAAGAACATTAGGTAAGGATGTAGTTGAACTTAAAGGAGTTAGTAAAACTATTGATGGTGAAGTAGTTTTAAAAAATATGAACTTAACTATTAATACTAATGATAAAGTAGGTTTTGTTGGAACTAATGAACTTGCAATAACAACTTTATTTAAAATAATAACAGGTGAGCTTAATCCTGATGAAGGAGAAATAAGATGGGGGACAACTGCTAAGTATGATTATTTTCCAAAAAATCATGATAAGTATTTTGAAAATGATTTAGATTTAATAGACTGGCTTAGACAATATTCAAAAGAGCAAGAAGAACCATTTATTAGAGGTTTCTTAGGTAGAATGTTATTTTCTGGAGATGAAGCACTTAAAAAAGTAAAAGTATTATCTGGTGGAGAAAAAGTAAGATGTATGATGAGCAAGTTAATGCTTAGTGGAGCAAATGTACTTATTATGGATGATCCAACTAACCATTTAGATATTGAATCAATCACATCACTTAATAAGGGTATGAAAGAATATAAAGGTGCACTTCTATTTTCATCACATGATCATGAACTTTTATCAACTGTTGCAAATAGAATAATAGAATTCAATGAAGATGGAAAATATGTTGATAAAATGATGAATTATGATGAATACCTGGAGATTAAATAATGAGTATTATAGATCAATATAGATGTTTAGTTGAAGCATACTATGGAATAATTGAAATGGATGAATACGATTTAAAAATATATGTATTAAAAGAAATAGAAGAACGTATTAGAAATTTCGTAAATGAATATAAGAATTCAAATTTTGATTATAAAATAGAAGCAGAATATATAAAAGATAATATTTCAGTAATAACTAAATTACAATCAAGTTTAATTATACTAAATAAAATGGATACACCAATGGAGTTAATTTTACTTATAAAAGAAAAAATAAAAAGATTAAAAGAAGAAAAATAGTGGAAAAACCTTCTAAAATGGAGAATATACATTTTAGGAGTTTTTTTTATGAAAGACTTAATTGCATCTGAAAAACTAAATATAGAAAATATGATATATGAAATAAGGGGAAAACAAGTAATGCTGGCAAATGATGTTGCAAAATTATATAATTCAGAAACTAAGATTATAAATCAAGTAGTTAAGAGAAATATAAATAGATTCCCAGAAGAATTTTGTTTTCAACTTACAAGTGACGAATATATGAAATTAAAGGAAAAAAATAATGAACCTTTAAGGTCACAAATTGTGACCTTAAACAAATCAGATAATTTAATAGGTATGTATGCAAGATAGCAGTTAATATAGATGTACTAGTAAATAGAGGTATAGAAGAACAATTAAAGTTAATTGATAAACATATTGAAAAAGATAAATTTATAGATATAATTAAGAATATATAAGATATAGTGAAATTAAAAGAATATTTGGAATATCTAAAAACGATATACTCAAGTCTTGATATAACTAAAGATACAATGGTTCCTATATATAAACCAGTTGACAACAAAAAGGGAGAAAATTAAAGTTTTTTCTTCCTTTTTCTTTATTACTTTATAAATAATTGATATAATTAATTATACAGGATGGGTGGTAGTAATATGGATAATAAATTAGAACTTTTACTTAATAAGATAAATATAAATAATGAAGATTATATTAATTTTAAAGATGGTAAAATATTGAAGATAATATCTTCTAAAGATAAATTAAATTGGAACTTTATAATTGAAATTAAAAATTTACTACCAACTAATATCTTAGAAATTTTTGATAATAATTTAAAGGATGCTTTTCCCAATTTAAATACAGTAACTTATACTATTAAGCCAATAAATATTAGTAAATCTAGGATTAATGAGTATTATCCATATGTTATAAATTCATTAAATTTAGGTAAAGCAATATCTATGATATTTTTAAGTAAAAGTATAAAATTTACTACCAATGGATTAGTACTTGAAGCTTTTAATAAAGCAGAAGAAAATGTAATATCAAATAGATTAAAAGATATAAACAATAAATTTAAACAAATAGGTTTTAGTGATATTAATTTAAGAATTGAGTTAATTAATGAGGATATAAAGGTTAATAATGAAATAGAAAATGAGATAAAGGAAGAAGCAAAGCAGACAATAAAAAAATTCGAGTCTAAAATAGTTGTTTCATCTGATAGACCAAAGCAAAGAATGCAGATAGTTTCAACAAAAAAGGATCCTGAAAGTAATGCAATACTTGGATTTGATATAAAAGATGATGCATCTAAAATAAGTAATGTGCAAAATGAAATGGAAGATGTAACAATTGAAGGGTATATATTTGGTAAAGAATTATTTGAAAGTACAAAAAGTGTATTTAAGATAATAACTCTAAAAGTATCCGATTTAACTGATAGTTTGCTTGTAAAAATATTTTTTAGAAATGAAGAAGATTTTAAAAGGGTAGACTCTGAAATAAAAGAGGGTTCTTGGTATAAAATTAATGGTAGAGTGTCTTTTGATAATTTTGCAAATGATTTAGTATTAAGTGCAAAAAATATTATTCCAATTGAAAGTAAATTTGTTGATATAAAAGATGAAGCAGAAGAAAAAAGAGTAGAACTTCATGCACATACACTTATGAGTCAAATGGATGGTGTAAGTTCAGTTGAAGATTTAATAAAACAAGCTAAAAAATGGGGACATAGAGGAATTGCAGTTACTGATCATGATGGTGCCCAAAGCTTTCCTAATGCATTTAATTTGGTTAGAGGCATGAATAAAGATTTAAAAGAGGGAGAAGAACCATTTAAAGTTATATATGGATGTGAACTTGTAATGGTTGATGACAATATAGATATTGTAATTAGACCAAATGATGATGATATATTAGATAGTACATATGTTGTATTTGACCTTGAAACAACAGGTTTTAATGCAGGTGGAGCAGATTCTATTATTGAAATAGGTGCAGTTAAAATAAAAGGTGGAGAGATAATAGATCAGTTTGATGAACTTATTGATCCAAAAAGAAAATTACCAGAAAAAATAATAGAACTTACACATATTACTGATGAAATGCTTGTTGGAAAAATGAATGAAGAAGAGGGGGTACGTAAATTCATTGATTGGATTGGTGGAGAAAACGTTCCGATGGTTGCGCATAATGCAAAATTCGATGTTTCATTCATTGAAATGGCATATCAAAAATATAATCTAGGAGAATTTATTAATCCAGTAATAGATACACTTGAACTATCTAGAGCACTTGATAATGGTGAAGCAAGACATAGTTTATCAGCAATAACAAAAAGATATGGAGTAGTATTTGAAGAAGATGCTCACCATAGAGCAAATTATGATGCTGAAGGTACTGCTTTAGTACTACATAAAATGCTAAAAAAAATGTATGATCAAAACTTTAGAAAAATAAATGAACTTAATAACTTAGTACCAAAAGATGAAATACATAAATATGGTAAAACTCATGATATAAATATACTAACATTAAATAGAGAAGGACTTAAAAATTTATTTACGATTATTTCATATGCAAATACAAAATATTTATATAAGACACCAAGAATACTAAGAAGTGAGATTGAAAAATATAGAAAAGGTCTTTTAATTGGTAGTGGTTGTTACCAAAGTGAAGTATTTACATCTGCTTCAACAAAATCAGATGAAGAACTTGCAAATATTATTAAATTTTATGATTATGTTGAAGTTCAACCAGTTGATGAATATTGTCATTTAGTACCATCTGTATTTGAAAATGAAGCACAGTTGTTAAAGAATATAGAAAAAATAGTTAGAGTTACTGAAGAAACTGGTAAAATAATAGTTGCAACAGGAGACGTACATCATTTAAAGAAAGAAGATAAAATTTATAGAGAAATAATTATAAATCAGAATGTTCCAGGTAGAGGACGTCATCCACTTATTAGAAACAGTAAGGGTGGACAAATACCATCACAACATTTTAGAACAACGACAGAAATGCTTGAATCATTTGAATTTTTAGGAAAGGATAAAGCAAAGGAAATAGTTGTAACTAATACAAATAAAATACTTGATATGGTAGATGTATTTGATGTAATTATTCAAACAGGTGGCGTACCATTTTCACCTAGAGTAAAAGCAGATGATGGTAAAACTTATCTTGATTGTCCAAGAGTAGTAACAGATCTTGTATATGAAAGAGCAAATGATTGGTATGGAAATCCACTTCCATATAATATTGAAGAAAGACTTGGTACTGAACTTTATGGTGACATTGTTTTAACAAGTGTTAAATATTATTTAGATAAAAATTTATCTGAGGAAGAAAAGATAGTAGAGGGGTTTAAAGGATTACATGATGTAATACAAGAAGGTTCTGATGCAGTAAAGGACCTAGTTAGAAAATATTTAAAAGATACATCAGAAGAACCTTTAGAGGAAGATGAACTTGAGAAAAAACTTAAGAAAAGTTTAGGTGGAGTAATAGGTGCGGGATTTGATCCTATTTACTTAATAGCGCAGAGACTTGTTAAAAAATCAAATAATGATGGATACTTAGTTGGCTCAAGAGGATCTGTTGGATCTTCGTTTGTTGCAACTATGATGGGAATAACTGAAGTAAATCCTTTATCTGCACATTACAGATGTCCAAATTGTAAACATAGTGTATTTGAAGAAAATGGGAAGTCACTTGGAGCAACATACTCTTCAGGATTTGATTTGCCTAATAAAGCATGTCCAAAATGTAATACTAATATGATAAAAGATGGACAAGATATACCGTTTGCTACATTCCTTGGATTTAATGCAGATAAAGTACCAGATATAGATCTTAATTTCTCTGATTTAAACCAAGCAGCAATACATGAATATACTAAAGTATTATTTGGTGTTGATAATGTTTATAGAGCAGGTACAATAGGTACAGTCGCAGAAAAGACAGCATATGGTTATACAAAAGGTTATTTTGAAGATAGAGGAATAGAAAAAAGAAGTATTGAAATAGAAAGACTATCAAAAGGATGTGTAGGTGTTAAAAGAACAACAGGACAACATCCAGGTGGAATAGTAGTTATTCCTGATTATATGGATGTATTTGATTTTACACCATTCCAATTTCCAGCAGATGACCCTAATTCTGCATGGAGAACTACACACTTTGATTATCATAAAATAGAAGATGACGTATTAAAATTAGATATTTTAGGTCATTCTGATCCAACACAACTTCGTATGATTCAAGATATGACAAAAACTGATGTATCTAAAGTACCCCTTGATGATAAAAAAACTATGGGAATATTTTTATCACCAGAACCTCTTGGGGTTACTGTAGAACAAATTATGTGTAATACAGGTACACTTGGAATACCTGAGTTTGGTACTAAATTCACTGTCCAAATGGTTGAAGATACAAAACCAACTACATTTGGTGAACTAATAAAAATATCAGGGCTTTCCCATGGTACGGATGTTTGGCTTGGTAATGCACAAGAATTAATTAGAAATAATGTAGTCCCATTTAGTGAAGTTATTGGATGTCGTGATGATATAATGGTTTACCTAATGTATAATGGACTTAAACCAATTACAGCATTTAAAATAATGGAATTTGTAAGAAAAGGTAGACCAAGTAAACCTAAAGATCATGATCAGTGGGTTGAATATGAAAATATACTTAAAGAAGCAGGAATTGCAGATTGGTATATTGAATCATGTCATAAAATAAAATACATGTTCCCTAAAGCACATGCCGCAGCTTATGTAACAAGTGCATTTAGAATTGCTTGGTATAAAGTTCATATGCCAGTATATTATTATGCATCTTGGCTTTCTTGTAAAGCAACAGATGTAGATATTATCGTAATGATAAAGGGTTATGATGCGATTAAAGAAAAAATAATTGAGATAGATAATAAAGGAAGAGATGCGACTAATAAAGATATAGGTACTCGTGAATCACTTCATTTATGTTTAGAAGCAACTGCAAGAGGAATTAAGTTCTTAAATGTAGATTTATATAAAAGTGAAGCAACAACATATGGTGCAGAAAATGATACTGATATAATACCACCATTTAATTCAATTGAAGGACTAGGTGATACAGTTGCGCATAACATAGTTGAAGAAAGAGAAAAAGGACCATTTATTTCGATAGAGGAGTTCCAGATAAGATGTAAAGTCTCAGGAACTCTAATTGATAAAATGCGTATGATGGGTATATTTGAAGGTATGCCTGAAACAAGTCAATTAAGTTTATTTTAAAGAAATAGAAAAACTATTTCTTTTTTTGACATTAATAATAAAATGATATATAATACAAGTCGAAAGAGGGGATATTATATGCCAAAAATAAGTGTTATAGTACCAGTATATAATAGTAGTAAATATTTAAGACAATGCTTAGATAGTATATTCAATCAAACATATAAAGATTTTGAATTAATAACTATTAATGATTGTTCTACAGATGATAGTTTAAAGATTTTATTAGAATATAGTAGACTGTATAGTAATATGAAAATTATAAATAATGAGATTAATTTAGGTGCGGGGGTATCTAGAAATAGAGGCATTGAAATATCAAATGGGGAATATATTATGTTTGTAGATTCTGATGATTATATCGAACTTAATACATTAGAAGATGCTATTAAATGTGCAGTTAATAACTCATCAGATATTGTAAGATATGATTTTAATAGAGTAATAGGTAGAAAAGAATTTGATTATAGAATATTTGATCCTTCATTTGAAGGAAAAGAAAAATCTATTAATATAGAAAAAGATGATTATTTGTTTAAGGAAAATTCAGGTGCATGTAATAAACTCTTTTCTAGAAAATTAATTGGTGATACTAGATTTGCGGAAGGTATTTTATTTGAGGATACACCATTTACAATTTCAAACTTATTCAATGCGGAAAATATAGTTTATTTAAAAAAAACTTTATATAAATATAGGTTTAACCCAAAAAGTACAATGGGATCTAATTTATTTCATGTAAATAAAAGAATATTAGATATATTATCATCAATGGATAAAATTGATGAGTTTGTTAAAGATGATAGGGGATTAGGTGAACAATTAAATTCGTTAAAATCTATTAATTGTGTCCATATTTTTAATGATTTAATTTTATGGAAAGAGTTTTCAATAAAAGAAAAGCAAATGCTATATAGTTATTTAATAAGACTAATTGAATTAAAGTATGGTCCTTTAGATAGTGATTATGCGTTTAATTTAACTAGGGATCATGACTCATTTTTTAGAAATAGAATGAAATTTATGAGAAGGTATTTTGTAAAAGATGAGTATTCACAAAGTAATAATATAAATGAATTAAAAGAAAGGGCACTAAGACTAATAAATCAAGAAAAGAATTAAATTCAAAAAATAGTATACATTTTTTTCTTAAATTAGTTTATATGGCTAACAAGATATCAAGTCAAAAGTTTAAATGAATAAAATAATATAAAATTCGTAAAATAGTAAAATCATAAATAAAAGAGGAAAATACCTTACTTATGGATAATAAATCTATAGGGAGGTATTTTTTATGGATGAAAATTTAAAAAATATAAAACAGTTAATAGAAAAAAGTATTGTATATGGAAGAAAAGTAAATATACAAAAAGAAAGAAATAGATTAGAAACTTATTTTAATATAGGAAAAGAAATAACAGAAGCTATAGGTAAAAAAAGTGAATATGGAGAAGGATTACTCAAGAAATATTCTACTATACTTACTAAGTTATATGGGAAAGGCTATGATTATTCAAATTTAAGAAGAATGAGGCAATTTTATTTAACTTTTGAAAAATGTGGCACAGTGTGCCACAAATTGAGTTGGAGTCATTATAGGTATATTTTATCAATAAAGGAAGAATCTAAAAGAAACTATTATATAAATCTATGTATTCAAAATACTTTAACAGTAAGAGAGCTTATCAATGAAATAAAAAATAAATCTTATGAAAGATTAACAAATGAAGAAAAAGAAAATATAAAACTAATAAATAATAGTTATGAGTCAAATATACTAGATATGATAAAAGATCCAATAATAGTAAATTGTAATAAGATGATAATAGATAAATTAGATGAAAAACTATTAAAGGAACTATTAATAGAAGATATAGAGAAAACACTTTTAGAATTAGGAATAGGATTTAGCTATGTAGGAAAAGAAAAAAGAATAAAAGTAGGGGAATATTATAGATATGTGGATTTAGTATTTTTTAATATTGAACTAAATTGTTATATATTAATAGAGTTAAAGATAAATAAACTAGATATAAAAGATATAGGACAAATAGAATTTTATATAAATTACTATGATGATGAAATAAAAAAAGAATATCATAATAAAACAATAGGAATAATAATATGCAAGAAAAAAGATAGAGATATAACTAAATATAATAAAAATGATAATATTTATGTTACTAGTTATAAATTTAAGTAATAAATATAAAAAAATGCTCAATTAAGCATTTTCTTTTTTTGTTTGTAATCTGTTTATATAGTAAATAATTATTCCACCAAATATAAAACTAATTATTATTGAACAAATTTTTAATGTATTATATTCTATTTGTCCTTCTATATTAAATGGTAGTATTAATGCACTTGCTATTATAAATCCAAGTATTACACTAACTGTTTTACCTTTATATTTTTTTAGTAAGAAACTAGTAAGTTTAGCACTTAATACAATTCCTAATATAACTCCAATACCAAAGAAACATAGTGATATAAATGCTTCCATATCTAGTGAAGTAAGTTTATCTATATAACTTCTAATCATTTCATACTTTCCAAGTACTAAAAGTACCATTGATCCTGATACTCCAGGAAATATCATAGTTGCTCCACCAATTATCCCATATAATATTAGACTTATAAAGTGAATAACATTCATTGTGGCATTAATATCATTACTAGGATTCTTACTTTGTAAATATTGAAGTATAATAATAAATGAAAATCCTATAACAAATGCAAATATATTAAAATTTTCACCTTTCATTTCTTGTTTTATAATAATTGGTACACTAAATATTATTAATCCCATAAACCAGAATATTGTCTCTGCTTCTATATATTTTAGTGTAATACCAAGTAATTTAGCAAACAATATAATTCCAATTGCTGCGCTAATTAACACTTTAATAAGAAGTATAATGCTTTCTTTTCTAGTAGTAGTTTCTTTTTTAAATATATCACTAATTGCGTACATTAATCTATCAAACAAATTAAATATAACGAGCATAGTACCACCAGATACACCAGGTATTATATTTGCAATACCTACAAACATACCACCAAATACTGAATTAAAGTCAAACTTAATATTCTTTTTTCCTTTTCTTTCTTTCTTTTTCATGTTGCCTCCTATAACATGATTATATCATAATTTTAATATAATAAATAAAATATCTTTTTAAATATTGATAAAAATAAAAAATATGGTATAATAAATTTGTCTAAAGCAATTATAAAGGAGTAGTAATATAATTAATATTTTAAAGAGAGTTAGCGTTTGGTGCAAGCTAATAATGTTGTTATATGAATTCACCTTTTAGCAGTATAATGAAAGTTATAACGTTTATCTAGCGTTAATAGATTAAAGAGCATAGAAAGTCTATGAAGTAAGGTGGTACCGCTCCTAATATAGGAGTCCTTACATCTAGACTTTTTTATTTTAGGGAGGTTAATATGAAAAGGAGATTTATATTTGATTTAGATGGAACCTTATTACACGGGGATTTTTCTAAAGAAAGAGAGTATTTTAGGAGCGTCTTATCAACTGAAGAACAAGAATTATTCCTGCCTAAATATTTTGATGTTTTAATGGAATATGAAAACATATTTGATAGATATGATGTAGAGAAATTAAGTGATTTTCTAAGTAAGAAAACAAGAACTAATATTACTCCAAATATGATTAATGAATGGATAACAATAAATTGTAATATTAATGACATATTATTGCCTGAAACCATTGATATGCTTGAATATCTAAAATCTAGAAAAAAGAGTTTAGTTATATTAACGAATTGGTTTAGAAAAGGTCAAGAAACAAGATTATATAATGCAGATATACGTAAGTATTTTGATGAAATATATGCAGGGGACTTTTATATTAAACCTACAAAGGAAAGTTATCTAAATGCATGTGGAGATTATGATAAAAATGAATGCATTGTAATAGGTGATAATTTACAGAAGGATGTCTATGGACCAAACAAATATGGAATCGATTCTATTTATTATAATCCAAATAATAAGGAATGCGATAAAACAATGGTGTTAAGTATAGATAGTTTTGAGAGAATAAAGGAGATGTTTTAATATGAAATATGAAGAAATAAAAAAATTATTAGAAATGGATTTAAAAAATATAAATTCAATCGGCGAATTGAATAAATTAAAAGTTAAATATTTAGGAAAAAAGGGAGTAATTACAGAATTAAGTTTAGAGATAAAGAATATTCCAAATGAGGAAAAAAGAGAATTTGGTCAAAAGGTTAATGAACTTAAAACATTATTTAATAATGAATATAACTCGAAAAATGAGATATTTAAATTAGAAGAATTAAATAAAAAGTTAGAAAGTGAAAAAATAGATGTAACTTTACCTAGTACAAAAATTAGAAGAGGAAGCATTCATCCACTTAATAGAACAATTGAAGAAATAGAAGACTTATTTGTATCGATGGGATATGAAGTAATAGATGGTCCTGAACTTGAAACTGATGAATTTTGTTTTGAAAGATTAAATTTACCAGATGGACATCCTGCTAGAGATATGCAAGATAGTTTCTATATTACTGATAAATATTTACTTAGAACTCAAACATCTGCAGTTCAAGCACGTACAATGTTAAATTATGAAGGTAAAAAACCAATTAGAATGATTTGTATTGGAAAAACATATAGAAGGGAAGATGATGCAACTCATTCACATCAATTTAACCAAGTAGAAGGTTTAGTTATTGATAGAAAAGAAAATAATGTTTCACTTGCAGATTTAAAAGGAACTCTTGAGGTATTTATGAAAAAAATGCTAGGTGAAAATACTAAACTTCGTTTTAGGCCAAGTTATTTCCCATTTACAGAACCATCATATGAAGTAGATTGCTCATGCTTCAAGTGTGGAGGAAAAGGATGTAATTTATGTAAACAAACAGGATGGATTGAAGTGTTAGGTTCAGGAATTGTTCATCCAAATGTTTTAAAAATGAATGGATATGATCCAGATGAATGGGGTGGATTTGCATTTGGAACAGGTATTGATAGACTTGCTATGTTCAAATATGGAATACCAGATATGAGATATTTATATCAAAATGATGTTAGATTCTTAGAGCAATTTGATAGAAAGGATGTTTAATTATGATATTAAGTAGAAATTTTGTAAAAGATTATATTGATTTACCAGAAAAATTAGATATTAAAACAATTGGCGAAGATATGACTAGAATAGGTAATGAATATGATTATGCAGGAAAATTTGTGGATTGTACTAAACTAGTTATTGGTGAAATTATTTCATGTGAAATGCATCCTGATTCTGATCATTTACATGTATGTAAGGTTAATGTAGGTAGTGAAGTACTTCAAATTGTTTGTGGAGCACCAAATGCAAGAGAAGGAATTAAAGTAATAGTCGCACTTGATGGCGCTATTTTACCTGGTGGAACTATAAAAAAAGGACAAATTAGAGGAGCTTTATCAAATGGTATGATTTGTTCAATTGCAGAACTTGGACTTGATAATAAATTTTTAAAGAAAGAAGATAAAGAAGGAATTGCAGAACTAGAGAGTAGCGCTAAAGTAGGAGAAGATGCACTTAAATATTTAGGATTAGATGATGAAATAGTTGATTTTGATCTAACTCCAGATAGAGGTGATTTACTTAGTATACTTGGTATGGCTTATGAACTAGGTGCACTTTATGATTTAAAAGTTAAAGATATGGATTTAAAATATAATGAAATATCTGAAAATATAAATGATAGTTTTAAAATAGATATTAAAACTGACAATTGTAAATTATTCTTAGCTAAAAAGCTAGTTAATGTAGAAATAAAAGAAAGTCCAAAGTTTATTAAAAATAGATTAATGGCATGCGGAATAAGACCTATAAATAATGTAGTAGATATTTCTAATTATGTAATGCTTGAAACAGGACAACCACTTCATTTTTACGATGCAGATAGACTTGGAGATGAATTAATAGTCAGAATGGCAAATAATGATGAAAAATTAACAACACTTGATACATTAGAAAGAAATCTAGATGAAAATGATATTGTAATTGCGACTAAAAAAGAAGCAGTAGGACTCGCAGGCGTTATGGGTGGGCTTACTACTGAAGTAGAAAGCGATACTAAAAATATAGTTATTGAGTCTGCAATATTTGATGGTGTTAGAGTAAGAAAAACATCTAAAAAAATAGTAAGAAGTGAAGCAAGTAATAGATTTGAAAAAGGACTTGATCCAAAAAGAACATATATGGCAATTGAAAGAGCATGCGCACTTTTGGAAAAATATGCAAATGCTAAAATTTTAAAGGGTATGTGTAAATATGATAAAACTATATCAGATGATAAATTAATTGATATTGAATATAAAAATATTAATGATGTATTAGGATCAAATATATCAAAAGAAGAAATAATAAATGTATTTAATAAATTAGGATTTAATTGTGATGCAAAAAAAGAATATGTAACTGTTCATGTTCCAAGTAGAAGACTTGATATTACAATAAAAGAAGATTTAATTGAAGAAGTAAGTAGAATATATGGTGTTGATAATATAGAGGGTAGACTACCAGTTATAGGAGAAATTAATAATTATTATGATAATACTATTAGATCTATAAGACATAAAATGTACAATTTAGGTTTAAATGAGACACTATCATATATATTAGTAAATGATAAAGATGTACATAAATTTACCTCAGATGAATTTAAAGAACTTCGTCTGCTTGATCCAATAACTGAAGAAAGAAATACACTTAGATATAGTGTATTACAATCATTATTTAAAGTTTATGAATATAATAAAGCACATAATAATAAAAATATTTCTATATTTGAAATTGGTAAGGGATTCTTTGAAATGTCAGAAAATCAAAAGATTGCGGCATTGATGACAGGGAAATATAGTTTAGGACTAAATAATGAATGTTCTGTTGATTTTTATATTATAAAGGGAGTAGTAGAAGAACTTCTTGATTATTTAGGATATGAAAATAGATATAGTTTTGTTATACCAAATAATATTCCAAAAGAATTTCATCCATTTCAAGTATCTGAAATAAATGTAAATGGTACTGTTGTGGGTATTGTAGGTAAACTACATCCAAATACAGTTAAAGATGATGTATATGTATTTGAAATAAATTTAGATAAATTATTTGAGAAAAAAGTTGGAAATATGAAGTATAAAGAAATAAGTAAATATCCTAGTATAGAAAAAGATTTAGCATTTATAGTTGATAAGGATATGACTTCTGATACAATAATAAAAGAAATAAAAAAATCAGGAGGTAAACTACTTAAAGAAATTAAAATATTTGATGTATATACTGGTGAAAATATAGATAATAATAAGAAGTCAATCGCATTTAATTTGGTATTTGAAGATAATACTAAAACATTAACAGATGAAGAAGTAACTAATGTGTTCAATAGGATAATAAATGATGTAGAAAAAAAACTTTCTGCAAAACTTAGAAATATGTAGTTGACAATAAATACTATTATAAATATAATATTAATGCAACAAAGGAAGGAAGTAAAAAAAGCAAGAAGAAAATTTCAATGAATTATTATATTCTAATATGGAAAGAGTTCTAAGAATTTATAATGATATATTAAAAGCATATAGAGATCATGGAATTACTATAGAACAATTACAGGATATGTATTTATTAGATCTTAGTTTATATCAGAAAGCTCAATTAGCTAAGGTAAGTTCAGAATTATATAATACTCCAGAGGGTCAACTACAAATAGATACAGATTATCAGACAGTAATAAAAAGTGAGGATGATATTAAATCATTTAACTTAGCTTTTAAAATGTTAAAAGATGAATTTGAATCATATTAAAAATACTACTTTAGATTAGATTTAATCTTTTCTAAAATAGTATTTTTTTCATTATCATCTGAATTTTCCCATACTAACATAAAAAATATTCCAAGTCCAGGTAAACTATCCTCATTATATTCTTTTACACTTTCTTCAATTGCATTTTTTATTGTTTCTTCAGTATCATTTTTAAAATTTTGTACTATATAATCTTTAATATTCATATAATCAGTCCTTTCACTGATATTATTTACAAAAAAAATAATTATATGCAAAATATAATTATTTCATATAATCAATTAGATATCTCTTTTTATAAGTATCGTCTAAATGCATCATACTATCTATTATTTCTCTATTTTCTTTAGTATCAAGACATTTTGGAACACCTTCTACCCTTATATATTTCTTTATATATGGTAAATAAATTCCTTCTATATAGGCTATTGTAAATAAATTAAAGCAATAATTATCAAGATTTTCATCACTAGAGACCCTTTGTCTATATTCTTTTACAAATATTGAAGGTAAATCAATATCTAGGTTACCTATTTTATAATTATCAAGATCGCCTAATTTTATACTTCCATCTTTTGCTAATAAAATATTACTTTCTTTAATATCTCCTATATGCACACCATTACTATTAAATATTTCAATTTTATTTTTCAATTGTTTTAATACTTCAATTTTAATTTTTCTTTTGTCATAGTAACTTGCGGTTTTTAAATATCTTTCATCTATTTCCATTGCGTATCCAATAAATTCATTATTATAGATAACGGGACCTAATATAGAAACTTCATTGGATAAACAATTTGTTTTTGGTATAATTTCTATCTTTTTTTGTTTATTTAGTAAGAAATCCTTATCAACTATTTTTATTGTTTCTTTTTCTGAACCTATTTCCTTTTTAAATATTTTTAAGAAAATAATTTTACTTCCATATTTATATTTATAAATTATTGATTCTATGCCCGTAGAATATATAGAAATAACACTATTCTTATCAAAACTTATTACACTCATAGAATATCTCCTTTTTAATTATTTTATTTAATATTATACATCAAAAATTAATTTATTCAAACCATTTTTTAAAATAAATGATATAATGGATTTAAGTAGGTGGTAATAAATGAAAAAAGTAATATTAGTAGATGGTAATAATTTACTTTTTAGAAGTTACTATGCAACAGCATACACAGGTAATGTAATGAAAAATAGTAAGGGATTTCCAACAAATGGCCTTTATGGACTTGTTAATATGCTTAATAAAATAATTAAAGAAGAAAATCCAGAATATATGATTGTAGCTTTTGATAAAGGTAAAACATTTAGACATGATAAATATAAGGAATACAAAAATGGTAGAGTAGAAACACCTGAGGATTTAAAAAAGCAATTTAAAATAGCCAAAGAACTAGTACCTTTGATGGGAATTAAATGTTTTGAAATAGATAATTACGAAGCTGATGATATAATTGGTACATATGCAAGATTAATTGAAGAAGATGATGACTTTATTGGTACTATTGTAAGTAGTGATAAAGATTTACTACAGTTAATAACAGATCAAATTGATGTAAAATTATTAAAGCAAAAAGATTATATTAGAATGGATAAGAATGTATTTAAGGAAAATTATGGGATAGAACCTATTAAAATGATAGATTTAAAGGGTCTTATGGGAGATTCATCTGATAATATACCTGGTGTTAAAGGAATAGGTGAAAAAACCGCACTAAAGCTTTTGCATGAATATTCTTCACTTGAAAATATATATGAAAATATTGATAAAATAAAAGGAAGCGTAAAACAAAAATTAATAGATGGTAAGGACTCTGCATTTATGAGTAAGTCATTAGCAACTATATATAAAGAAGTTCCCTTAGAATATTCTTTGGATGAGTTAAAATATAGTGGACCAAATTATGAAAAATTAAGAGATATATACGCTGAGTTAGAATTTTATAGTTTCTTAAAAGATGAAAAATTTGAAAAAAATAGTAAAACTGATATAGATTATGAGGTACTCCAGAATATTGATGATATAAAATTAAATGATACAATATCTATTTATATTGAAACTGATATATCTAATTATCATGATGCGAACATACTTGGGGCTGCTATTTATGATGGGGAAAATTTATATTATTTATCAAAGGAACTATTAATAAATAATATTAATTTGTTAGATAAATATGAAAAATACACTTATGATTTAAAAAAGAATATTGTTTTATTAAATAAGTATGGTATTAGATTTGATAACTGCTTATTTGACGTTATGCTTGCAGGTTATATATTAAATTATAATGTAAAAGATGATATTGCATATCTTGCAAATGATTTTGATTATGATATAACGCTGTTTGATAATTTTATGAAGGGAAAAAATAAATCTGATAAATCTATGCAAGATCTAATATGCAAAAAGGCAGTATTTATATATGAAATAAGAGAAAAATTAATAGAAGAAATGAAAAAGGAAGAACAACTAGATTTATTTTATAATATAGAAATGAAACTTTCTTATGTACTTGCCGATATGGAGATAACAGGTGTTAGAGTAGATAAAGAAGTACTTTCATCAATGGGTGAAAACATAGATAAAAAAATTAAAGATTTGACAAAAGATATATATAATTATGCAGGATATGAATTTAATATCCAATCACCTAAACAACTAGGGGAGGTACTATTTAATAACTTAGAAATTCCATATCCAAAAAAGAAGAAAGATTCATATTCAACTGCTAGAGAAATACTTGATAAAATTGTAGACTATCATCCAATTGTAGAAAAGATAATAGAATATAGAACACTTACAAAAATATATAATACATATATAATAGGTATTAAAAATTCTATAAAAGAAGATGGCAAGCTTCATACAATATATACGCAAACCCTAACAAGAACAGGTAGACTTTCTTCAATAGAGCCAAACTTACAAAATATTCCTATAAGATATAAAGAAGGAAAAGAAATTAGAAAGGCTTTTATTCCAGAAGATAATTCTATATTTTTATCAAGTGATTATTCTCAAATAGAGCTTAGAATGTTCGCACACATGTCTGGGGAAAAGAACTTAATAGATGCATTTAATAATAATTTTGATATACATACTAAAACTGCTATGGATATTTATCATGTATCTAAAGAAGAGGTAACAAGTAATATGAGAAGGGATGCCAAAGCTGTTAATTTTGGAATAATATATGGTATTAGTAGCTTTGGACTTGCAGAGGATTTAAATGTAGATATAAAATCCGCAAAGAAATTTATGGATAATTATTTAGAAACCTTTCCAGGCATAAAAAATTATATGGATAATGTAATAAAAGATGCTTATGAAAAAGGATATGTAAAAACTATAATGAATAGAAAAAGGAAAATAGATGAACTTTATAATACAAATTATATGATTAAGGTACAAGGGGAAAGAATGGCTTTAAATACTCCAGTTCAAGGTTCCAGTGCTGATATACTTAAAAAGGCCATGATTGATATATATAATGAATTTAATAGATTAAATTTAAAAAGTAAAATGATACTTCAGGTACATGATGAACTTATATTTAATGTAATAAAAGATGAAGAAGAAAAAGTTAAAAATATAGTAATAGATTATATGGAAAATGCATATAAATTAAATGTACCGCTTAAAGTAGATATATCTACAGGTAAAAACTGGTTTGATGCAAAATAATATGTAAAATGATGGTAAATAGCATATATTTAATGTATTTTTTACATTTTATAATGATATAATAGTAATGTAAAAGAAGGATAAAATATCTAGAAACCCTTATTTTATTTGACATTTCTGATTTGTTGTGTTACAATTTCAAAGCCAAATGAGATAATACTAGTTTAAAGGGGGGATAAAAATGAGAGAAAATTATATTTTTGAATATTTAGATGAACAAAAATTTAAAAAGTGTGAACGCTCTGTAAAAAAATACAATATGTTTGCATTTAAAAAACTTGTTTTTGATTTTTATCCAAAGATGAAAGAAGGAAAATTTTTAGGAGAAAAGGTATCAGAAAATCCTGATAAAAATACTATCTCTTATGAACTAACCTTACCTGCGGATGATTTATTTACTAAAGTTCATGGTGAAATTGTACTTCATTACGATGTATATACAAATAAGAATATTATTTTACTTAAGACAATTGAACCAGAAGATTTATTCTTAGAAGGACATGCAACAGAACTTGGTGCATATAAGGGTGTAATGATAAGTAAAGAAAATGCTGATAAAGATATGTTTAAGATAAATTTATTAGATTTATTAAATAAGTAGACTTTTGTCTATTTTTTTATTGCTTTTTATATGTGTTTCGTCATATAATTATCTAAAGGAGGTACTATAATGATTTGGCTTTTACTAATAGCTATGTTTTTGATAATTGAATCATTAACACTTAATTTAGTTACGATATGGTTTGCATTTGGTAGTTTATGTGCTTTTATAACAACATATTTTACGGATAATATTCTCTTGCAAAGTATAGTCTTCGTAGGAACTACAGCATTGTCTTTAATATTTACTAAGCCTTTATTTGATAAATATATAAAGAAAAACATAGAAAAAACTAATATAGATATGATAATCGGCAAAACAGGAGTTGTTACAAAGAATATAAAACCAAATGAGAATGGTAGAGTAAAAGTGGCTGGGAAAAGTTGGATGGCTACTGCTAAAGAAGAGATAAAAGAGGGAGAAGAGGTTGAAATATTAAAAATTGAAGGCGTTAAAATAATTGTAAAAAGGAAGGAGAGTTAATTATGCCATTAATAATAATATTAATAATATTAATTTTGCTTATTATAATAGCAAATATCAAGATTGTTCCACAATCAAAAAACTATGTAATTGAAAGACTAGGTAGTTATAATACTACTTGGCAAACAGGATTACATTTAAAAATACCATTTATAGAAAGAATTGCGAATAATGTTTCATTAAAGGAAAAGGTACGTGATTTTGCACCGCAACCAGTTATTACAAAAGATAATGTTACAATGCAAATAGATACAGTAGTTTATTTTCAAATAACTGATCCAAAGTTATATACGTATGGTGTTGAAAATCCAATAAATGCAATTGAAAATTTAACAGCAACTACACTTCGTAATATAATTGGAGATCTTGAACTTGATGAAACACTAACTTCAAGGGATTTAATAAATAGTAAGATGTGTATGATTTTAGATGAAGCAACTGATCCATGGGGAATAAAAATTAATCGTGTAGAAGTTAAAAATATTATTCCACCAAGAGATATACAAGAAGCAATGGAAAAACAAATGAGAGCTGAAAGAGAAAGAAGAGAAAAAATTCTTCAAGCAGAGGGTGAAAAAAAATCAAGTATTCTTATTGCAGAGGGTGAAAAAGAAAGTGCAATTTTAAGAGCAGAGGCTCAAAAAGAATCTCAAATTAAACTTGCTGAAGGTGAGGCTGAGGCTATTCTTAAAGTTCAAGAAGCAACAGCATCAGGTATTAAACTTCTAAAAGAAGCAGGTGCAGATAATGCTGTTTTAACATTAAAACAATTTGAGGCATTAGAAAAGGTTGCTGATGGTAAATCAACTAAAATCATTATTCCATCAGATATGCAAAATATGGCAGGAATACTTACAACTGCTAGTGAATTACTAAAGAAGGACTAAAAGTATCAAAAGTATACTTTTTTTTCTTTTTTTTATGTGATATAATAAAAGTCATAAAGGCAGGTATTATTATGGAATTTATAAGAGAAAATATTTTAAAAATTATAACGATAATAGTTGTATTTATTGTGGTTATTGTGTTATTTACTATTTTTTCTGGTGCAAAAGGTGGTAGCAAAATAAAAACATATTCACAACTAGAAGAAAGGTTAGTATCTAGTGCAAAGAAGTATTTAAATGATAATCCTAAATTAGTTCCAAGTAGGGATGGAGAAACAATAAAAGTTAATTTAGATACACTTGTAAATGCTGAATATATTGATAAAATATATTCTATTGAAGATGAGAATATAGAATGTAGTGGATATGTTCAGGTAGTTTATAATAATGAAAGTAATGATTATATTCCTTATATTAAGTGTGGAAAATATTATGAAACTAAAACAATAGCGGATTATATAAAAGGTAATGAACAGATATCTACTACAGATGATGGTTTATATCAAAATGGAGATAAATATGTATTTAAAGGGGAAAATCCAAATAATTATTTAAAATTAGGAGAAAGAATTTACAGGATAATTGAAATAAATAATAAGAATGAATTAAGACTTATATCAACAGAAAAATATAGTAATTATATTGTTTGGGATGATAGATATAATATTGAAAGAGATAGAAATGATGGTATAAATGATTATTCAAAAAGCAGATTAAAAGATAGTTTAGAGAATATATATACTGATTCAGAATTTTTTTCAAAGCAAGAAAAAGAAAAAATAATAGAGCATAATGTATGCATTGGAAAGAAAAGTATAAATGATTATAGTATTGATGGAAGTGTTGAGTGTTCGGCAGAGTATCCTAATCAAAGGGTGAGTTTACTACAACTAAATGAATATGCAAGGGCAAGCATAGATCCAAATTGTAAAGATACCAATAGCAAATCTTGTTCAAATTATAATTATTTTGAAAGTATAAATTCAGTTCATAGAACAATAACAGCAGTATTAGATAATACTTATCAGGTATATTATATTAGTGATGGAATTGTGTCTGTTACAAGAGCAGCATCTTCATTTTCAATTTATCCTGTAGTATATATTGATAGCTCATCTATATATAATTCAGGTAATGGAACATTAGAAAAACCTTATGTAGTAAGGTAGGAGAGATATATGAAGTTAGTATTATTTATATCAAATAAAGAAATAAATTCATCTAATAAACAAGTTGAAATAATGCATGGTAAATTAGAAGATATTGATAATTTTACTACATTATTTGCTGATGAAAAACATTTGCTAAATTCAATAATAAAATCGTCCTCTAATAATATAGATACTAGTAAAATTAAGTATAGATTTAGTATAGTAACAAAAGATAATATTTATCCAGTTTTATATTCAAACTACAGATTTTTTACAAACAGGGAATTTAGAAGAAGGACATTAGTAAAATTAGGATGTATGGATCCAAGCAGAATATATGAGTATATTGAACATAAATATTATTATCTTTTATATAATGAATTAGAAGATGATGCATTTAAATCTAATTTATTTTATAGGCTAGCAATTCTAATTGAAAAAAATAATTATGAGTCAAATGAGTTATATAGATCAGAATTTATAAAAGAGTTAAAAAACAAATATAATTTAATAAGAAATATGGCGATAAATATATTATCACAGGAAGAAATTAATGAAATTACAGGGAATAATAGATTTAATAATAATCCTATTAATAATGAACCTTCTGTAAATATAGATATTACTGATGAAATAATTTCTATATGTAAATGTATAGATAATGAAAAGAAGCGAATAATATAATGCATAAATATGTTGATGATTTTATTAATTATTTGAAATATCAAAAAAATTATTCTGATTATACTATCATAAATTATAAAAAGGATATCGATGAATATTTGTTGTTTTTGGATAATATTAAACTAAAATATAATGAAATGGATTATAGTAAGTGCATTTTATATTTAAACTATTTAAATGTTAATAAAAATGCTAAATCAACTATATCCAGAAAACTAAGTTCTCTTAGAACATTATATAAATATTTGGTGTTAAATAATAAGGTGAGTTCTAATCCATTTTTATTAATTTCTTCTCCGAAAAAGGAAAAGAAAATTCCAAAATTTATTAATTATAATAATATAGAGGAAATATTTAGTATTCCAAAGTTAGATACAAAAGAAGGAATAAGAGAAAGATTAATTCTAGAAATATTGTATGGATGTGGCATAAGAGTATCAGAACTTGTTAATATAAAAATCAAGGATATTGATTTTGATAACAAAACCATATTAATATTTGGTAAGGGAAGTAAAGAGAGAATCGTATCTTTTGGTGAATATGCAAAGGATATAATAAAGTTATATATTGAAGAAGCTAGGGAAAAATTCTTACTAGGATTATATAGTGAGTATTTAATCGTAGGAAAAAGGGAAGAAAAATTAACAACAAGAAGAATAGAACAAATAATAGATGACATTATAAAAAGAACAAGTATAAAATTAAATATAACACCGCATATGTTTAGGCATACATTTGCAACCCATCTTCTTGATAATGGATGTGATTTACTTGCAGTTCAAGAGCTTTTAGGACATGCATCACTTTCCTCAACAGAGATATATACACATGTAAGTAATGAACATTTAAGGGATGTATTTATAAAATGTCATCCAAGAAATAGAAAATAGTCTGTAAAGCAAAGTACATACAATAGATTATGTACTTATTTTATGTTACAATGATAAGTGAGGTGTTGTAATATGTCAAAATTATATTTCAGATATGGTGCGATGAATTGCGGTAAAAGTACAGCTCTTTTACAAACAGCTTATAATTATGAACAAAATAATAAAACGGTGATATTATTAAAACCTAAAATAGATACGAAATGCAAAAATCATATTGAATCTAGGTTAGGTATTAATAGAAAAGTGGATTTACTTATTAATCAAGAAGATAATATTCTATATATGTTGAATGATTTATTGAAAAATAATATATCATGTATTTTGGTTGATGAATCCCAATTTTTATTATCTAGTCAAATTGAGGATTTATGGAAAATTACTAAATTATATAATATACCCGTTATATGTTATGGAATAAAAACCAACTTTAAAGGTGAACTTTTTGAAGGTAGTAAAAGATTATTAGAATTAGCGGATGAATTTGCCGAGTTAATAACTATTTGCCCATGTGGTAAGAGAGCTAAATTTAATGCTAGATTTGTAAATGGTAAGTTTACTACTATAGGCAATGATATATTAATAGATGGAAAAAGTGATGAAGTAAGATATGTACCAATGTGTGGTAAGTGTTTTTTAGATCAATTAAATTCAAATAATAATTATATAACTGAATAGTGAACTTAATTTTACCCATAATATAGTTAGGTGATACTTATGGAAAATGTACTTATGATAGGTAACTTAAGCTATAACATAAATTTATTTTTAGATTCATATCCAGTTGAAAATCAGATCTATAATATAGTAAAAAAAACTAAAAGTGTTGGAAATATATTAAATATATCCATAGTATTAAGTAAATATGATTTAAATGTTTATTATTTTTCATTTGTGGGTGATGATTTGGAAGGTAAAGAGATTATTAATTATCTTCACTCCAATAAAATTAATACAGATTATGTTAATATAATTAATAATTCTAAAACTAATAAAAGATATATAATTAGAAATAATAAAAATGATTCAAAAACTATATTAGCAGAAAGGATTACTAATAAATATGAATTAAGTAGAGAAATTAATTTTGTTCCAAATGTAATATATAGTGAACAATATGATTTAAATTTACTTAAATCTTTAAAACTTAAATATAGTAATTCTAAATTAGTTATTACACTAAATGAATTAACAAATAATGCATTAAATACTTGTCAGATATCTGATTATATTATTATACCTTTAAAATATGCTGAGATATTATCTAATGTTAGATTAGATATTAGAAATAAAAAGACTATTATTGATTTATATTTAAAGACAAAAAAATTATTTTCTGGTAAAATATTTATATACATTGAGGATATAGGTACATTATATGAACATAATAATATGATTAGTGTAATACCAAAGTTAGGAAATAAAAATAAGGTTAGTAATATTAGTTATGATATATATATATCAACGTTTGTTTATTCAATATGTAAAGGATTTGAGATAGATAAAGTAGTAAAACTATCGACCATTTCTAAGTTTCTATCAGATAATAATAAACAGAATTTAAATATAAAAGAGGTAATAGATATTTATGAGAAGAATAATTGATCCATTTATTGATTTTTTACCATCAATAGATTTGCATGGTACAGATAGGGTTCTAGCTAAAATAAAAACAGAAGAATTTATAAATGATAGTATAAAATTAAGATATAGAAAAATAGTAATTATTCATGGTAAAGGTGATGGCATTGTAAAAGATGAGGTATTTAAAACTTTAAAGAAAAATAAATATGTAGAAAGTTTTAAATTAAATGGATTTAATGTAGGTTGTACAATAGTTAATCTAAAAATAGATTAATTTTTTTAGTTATGGTATAATGAATATATGCTGAAATAGCTCAATTGGTAGAGCAACTGAATCGTAATCAGTAGGTTGCGGGTTCGATTCCTGCTTTCAGCACCAGTAAGCAATCTGTCCGAACTTTTAAAGTTTAGGACTTAAATATATAAGTATCAATTTCTAAAGAAGTTGGTGCTTTTTAAATGTTTAAGTTTAGGAAAGGATTGTTAAAATGGTAAATATTACAAAGAAAGAATTAGAAATTGATAACGAATTAAAGAAAAAAATAGAATTTATATGTAGTTTTTGTAATACTACTCCAAATATTATTAATGGTAGTATTCGTAAAATTGATAAGACAAATTTAAACTATATCTAACCTCATAGAATTATTACCAATAATGTAATGTTTCTTGCCTTTAATTATTCAAATGAAATCTATATCAATAATTTAAGTAAGATGATTAAAATATTTGAATTAGAAAACTACATAAAAACTATGAACTAACACTTATTATCAGTTTGTATTTTGTTAATTGACTTTTTAGATAACTAATGTATAATATATGGTCAATTGAGGGGGGAATTATGAATATTAAAAATCTAAATTTATTAAAAAAAACAAGTATAAGAAAAAGATTATGTGCTTTATCATTAGCAAGTGTTATGGCTGTAACAGCAATAGGTTGCTCAAATTCAAGATCCAATAACAGTTCGGAAAGACAAGAACAAACAACAAATTCACTTGAAAGAACAGAAAATACTACTTATTTAGATGGTGAATCGCCTGAAATATATAAAGTAGAATCCTTAATCAATGGTGAAAAAAGAGGAATAATATTATCAAATGAACCTCATCTTTATGAATCTGTGTTTGAAAAGACAGATACTAAAGTATATTTATCAGATGAAGATGGGAATAGATTATCTGATAATTTTGATGAAATAAGTTTGTTAAGTAATTATAGTTATTTGACAACTGGTGGAGTATTATTGGGTAGTTGGTCAGAAGTTGATACTGATAAACAATATGATTATTTTGTAGGAATAACTTTACGAAAAGATTCAAATGATAGTACTTTAAATCCTAGTGTAACATTATTAGATAATAATGGATTGGAACTTTGCTCTTTTAATGGGTATTTTGAAGCATTAATTGGAAATACAGTTGTAATTAAAAATTATTTTGAAGGAGAAGATAGAATTGCAGGTGTTCCAGACACTTATTTATATGATTATACAACTGGTAAAACAAGTGAAAAACATGATTATGTAAAAATATTTAGATATAAAAATAACGAAAATGAAGAAACGTCCTGTTTAATAGGTGTGAATTTATATTATGAAAATTATTCATCTAATCACCTATATTCATTTTATGATGAAAATCTAGAGGTTGTCGGTGTTTCAACTGAAGAAGAAATAAAAGATTGGTATATAAGTAATGATGATTATTATTCCTTTAGCAAAGCTGGTGGTAATTATGTTGATTATTTCAAATCAATTTATCAGAATATTAATGTTGAAAAAAGCAGACAATTGATATTGAAAAAGGACTCAGAAAGTCAAAATTAATAATCGAAAGTAGATAAATAAAAATAAGTTATTGTTGCTTTTCCATATTTTTGTTAAAATGTATTTAGTGATTGATTCTAATATCATTTTTCATTGGCAAAGTTGTAGATAAGTTCCCCAACGGCATCAGATTGATACCAAGCTCGAACTTTTAAAAATTATAAGAGCTCGAGTTTTAATATACTTAAATTTGTGGTAGAATATTTGTAGAAATTAAATTGAATCTATAAATTCAAAAAACACACTTGCAAATTGACAAAGTAAATATTGAGGTGAGATATTAATGGGAAAATATATAGTAGTAGGAAATGATTCCTATGAAATATTTATACCTGAATCTTTACAGAAGTATGGAAATGAAGTTATAAGATATTCTACAGATAAACTAGAGGAATTTCTATATTTTTTAAAGAAGAAAATTATGGTCAAAAAATAAAAGGTGCGTTTTTTTAACTCGCGAAGATTTTTTTAATAGAATTAAAAAATTAGATCCAAAATCAAATCCTCCTAGTTGGGCTCAAGGATTAACATTAGATGAAACAAAAAATTGTTTAAGGGCATGGCGGGAACTTGCTGATAAAGAAGCATTAGAAGTTTTAACAATTTGTAATGGCAGATTAATAGGATTTTTTGCTAAAAAATGTATAGGAAAAGGTTTGTCGTTTGAGGAACTACAATCAGTTGGCAATGAAGGCTTGCTAAATGCAATTAATAAATTTGATTATAATGAAAGAGCAATAGAAGGATTTAGTTCTTATATTTCTATTTCAATTGAAAATCAACTGAAAATAGAATTAAGAAAATATAATAACCATATTCATGTATTAAGTTTTGATCAACCAATAGGACAAAATAAAGATGGTGATGAAATGAAAATAGATATTGTTCGTGAAGCATTACAATGCTTAACCTCTAGGGAACAACAAATCATTTTATTAATATATAGTCTTGATGAAATACATAAAAAAACACAAGATGAAGTGGCAGAGATATTTGGTTGTTCTAAAACTACAATTGTAAAACAAGAACAAAAAGCACTAGTTAAAATGAGACATCCTAGAAATACAAGAAAATTAAAAGATTTTATTGGTGAATAAAATCAAAATAATTTAGTTTTAAATAAAATCTATATCTAATTGATAAATAATTTGAGTCCTATGCACTAAAAAGTTAAAAATGGTCGAAAATTGACTTAGGCAACTGATAATAATTTAATAAAATGAACATTAGATTTATAGAGGATACTAAATAAATTCATTAAAAGAATAAATGTATAGATTTGACTAATTATTTGTAAAAATGTATTATTTTTGATGAAGTAAAGTAAATGTTGGAAAAATTTAAGAGAAAATACAAGTCATACAATTAATTTGTATTTTTTTTACATATTTTTACATTCTTTTTGACAAGAAATAATTTGTTCTATAATTATCTTTTAAACTAAAAGTACT
>JAGBAW010000014.1 GCA_017938725.1 Bacilli bacterium
ACCTTATTTTAAATAATAAATATTATTATTTTTTTCTTTTGCATATTCTTTTTTTAAAAAATATTCTAATCTTTTAAGGGCAAACATAGTTCCTTTACCCTTTCTACAAGCAGCATTATCATATATTAGCTTTTTATCTATTTTAGGCAGTATTGAATTATCACAAAAACATCTAACTATAACCCTATCTTTATAAGGTAATGCCTCAATTAATCTTTCTTTCGGTTCATATATATAAAATGTTTTATATTTTCCTATCTTATATTTTTTTGTTTTCATTTCATCTATTATTTTATTTATATTAATGCTAAGGTTTACTTCGAAGTCTATAACTTCTCTTTTATGACTCTTTGAAAGTCTACATTTTTTATGTGCATTATATATATTTTCAAATGTAAATATCTCATCTAAATTCATAACTTCCTCCAAAAGTAAAAAACACTTCTAATAACTTTATAAAGAATAGAATATCTATACGTTATAAAGTGTAAGTGTCATATATTTTCCCACCACACTAGAAATATCCTTAGTGGTTAGAAAAGAGAAAAATTCCTTCACTTTAAATACTGATATATTTTACTTAAAATATATTTCTCTGATTTGTTTTTTAGATTCACAAAAGTATAAATCTCTTCAAAAGTGAATCTGGACGAACTCCAACATCGCGTTTATTAACATTGTTTTAGTTCTTATTACCATTATTATCAACCGCGCGGGCAAAAAGGCCTTAAAAACACACGGATATAATTAATTTTTCCCTTAATAAAAAGTCTTTCAACTTTAAATCCATATTTAATGATTCTTTCTAAATCTTTCATCATCACTTTTTTTCCAGGCAATAATTAATTTTATTATCTCTGCCGTTTGAATAGAAATTTGCCTATACTGTTTAGGTAGTATACATTTTGAACATTCTGATATCATGGATATATACCCAAGCATTTTTAATTTTATTATAGCCTCTTTTTGATACTCCTCCCTTTTTTTCTTATTATCTATACTATCTATTCTAAAAAAGTTAGAGTTTAATAAAAGTTCTATAACATCAAGGCAGTAATTTTGCATACGATTTACAAATACACCCCTAAATTTAGCAGGTGATTTTTCCGTAATAGTTATTACATATGAGCACAATTTTTTTGCTTTTGTTATTACAATTAAATCACTTGAATTAAATGGAATTTTTTGTGTAAATTCAAGTGCGCTATCTCTTTGCGATTCTTGCATAACTTTTTCCTTTTTTATTTTTTCATTATTCGCAGTTGCTATTGATACCTTTGTATTATATATATCATCTTTATTATTTAAATCCCCTAATTGTACTTTTGTTATTTTAGGAATTTTTAAATTTCCATCTCTACTAACCTGTAACATTTTTACTACCTCTATTAGAGATTATATCACGTATTAAGAAAAATATATAATTGTTTCTCAAATAGATACATATTTACATTTTAAAATATATAAAAATAGGAAGTATTCTAATCCCTTCCTATTTTAGATTTAAGTATTTTATATCCTGCCTTTATATAACTTTTTATCTTTTGAAATAAGCAATTTTCTTTTACTATAATCTGAACCTTATCTTTATTTTTTGATAAATCGGATATATTATAGTAAACAATATCATCTTTATTAGAATAGAAACTATACTTGCTATTTATAATCTCTAAGTTATCTATCCAATAATTAAATATATTGCTTTTTTCAAATTTATCTTCATACCAGTTCTCGTAAGTTCTAACAAGAGTTTGATATCCCTTACTTTCTATTTCATTAATCATAAAAATAGTTATATTTAATAAATCATTTTTGTCTATATTTTTTTGACTTTGAGGATAATAAATTATGGTATTGTGATCATCTTCAAATTGAAGAACGACAGGATATTCAAATACTTTACTCTTTATAATATTAAGAAAGTAATCTATTTCTTCCTTTGCTTCTTCTATCGTTACTGCCCTTGATTCATAATATACACCCATGTTTAATTTATACTTTTTTGCTAATTTGTAGTTCTCTTCAAAATCTGTATCAGTATTTCTTGTTTTACCCTTATTATAGTCTGTAAAACCTGCTCGTAACATAATAAATTCAATATTATTTTCCTTTATTTTATTTATATCAATTTTATCTGTTTGTGATGAAATATCAAGTCCCTTTATTGCCATATTTTACCTCCTTCATTATATCTAATGAGATAAAATATTTTTTGTAGATTACTTACGTCTAAATATATATAATTAAACTTTTTAATGACAAATGAACTATTTAAATAATGGACCTACAAAAAAATAAATATTAAGCAAAAAAAAGGAAGATTTATTTTATCTTTCTGTAAGTTCAATCACTTTTTTAAGTACATCTGAATATTTTCCATACGCTGTTTCATGTTCATTTACTAAAAATTCACTAAAGTTTACATTTCTATTTTCTGTGACTATTTTATTATATTTATCTTGTTTAATTATTAAAGCTGGTATCTTACCTTCTTCTTTTTTAAATAGTGAGAGTGCCTCTTTAGCATTTACCCTAACTAATCCTAAAACTTCATTTTCATCAAAATTAAATTTATCTATATCATCTTCAAATAAATCTACATATACATTAGCCCATGCCCTATCTTTAAATATAGAACCATCTTTTTTAACCTTATCCATCTTCCATGGAACAATACCTACTAAGGTTGCATCCTGACTATCTATTTTTATACCTATTTCTTCCTTTATTTCCCTTTTAAAAGCATCTTTAACCGTCTCTCCTTTAAGTACATGACCTGATGCAGTAGTATAAAAAGTATTAGAATCCTTTCTTATTTGGAAATATATATTACCTAAATTATCATAAAGCCAGCAATGAATAGTTTTATGCCATAAACCTTTACTATGTACTTCTTCTCTAGTTTTATAACCTATATATCCACCATCTTCATCATAATAATCTAAATATTCCATCTTATCCTCCTAAATCTTAAAAACTAATCAATAGATTAGAATTTTATTTTATATTTTTATCATAATCAATATCTGATATTTCATATCTTTTGTTTTTAGATATAGTACTCATTATCTTATTAACAGAATATCCTATTAATGCAAGTACGAAGAAATATATTACACCAAATAATGTAAATGTTGGTGCAGACTCTGTAAATAATCCAAGAAGTGATGCACCTACGCCCATAGATGTAACAATTGTCAAGCTATCAATTGATTTAGATGTAACATGCTACTTAAATCACTAAATAATTTCATTGCAGAATTTACATAATTTTTTGTCATTGTCCATAATTGTTGTATATAGGATAATGTATTTTTTAGCGTTTCATACCTATACCCAAACACACCTATAAATTCAGTAACACCATCAGAATTTTTTGCAATTTTTTCTCTGGTAGAAAGGTAAGTTGCCATTTGGTTTATTCTTGATTCTATTAAGTTTATAGTCTTTTGATATCCTTCTACCTTTCCCCTAAATTTAACAATTTCTGAACCCTTTATTTCTTTTCTCTCCTTAACATCTGCGATTTTTTCCCAAATAATCCTATGTAAGTTTAAATATCTATGAAGTTGTCCTTTAAATTCTCTCATAAATATTTGTTCTTGAATATAAATTTCAATTTCATCTATATTTTTAACTTTATTATTTATAAAATAATATTTATCTCCTCTTATTACATCATAATCTTTACTATCAAACTCAAAATATTTTTGTTTATCTGTTCTTGCAAGTAATTCATTCATTTCTTCTTTTGTTGCATTATCAAGTACAACAAAGTATGGATAAACTGTTTCTATGTTAGCAAGTTCTTTAGGAACTGGTGCACCTAAACTAAATAAATAACTAATTGCTGAAGATAATTTATTTTCATAGTAATCGGTTACCTCGTCTATATCAGAAAATAATGTATCTTCTTTAACTTCTTCATTACTAAGTACTATAAGGCCATCTTCAAATATTTTTACTGTTATTCCATAACTAGTAGTAAACATTATATATTCAAGTCCATTAGAACCATAATCAATTTTACCTATTGATAGTTCTTTTCTAAGTTTTAATAGTTTTTACTATCAAGTGCAAGCTTAGATTTTCCTTCTCTTAAAAAATCATAAATTTCAGTTAATTGTAGCATAGTTCTTTGGAACCACCCACCTATATATATCTTTTCTATTTTCATATTTTACTCCTTTTATAATTGTTTTTGAAAGAATCCACACTCGAATGGTTCAAATCCATAATCTTTGTAACAAGCATGTGCAGCCTTTCTAAAATTACCTGACCACAACTTAATTGATATACACCCTTTTTCTTTACATATTTTTGATATTTCATCAAGCAAATGGGTTGCTATTTTATGTCTTCTATATTCTTCTTTTACACATACGTGATTAAGAATTGCATATGTTTCCATACCCTCAAACATTGTTGGAATAATTGTTATTTTTGTATGTGCGATTATTTTATCATTAAGTCTTCCTATAACATAAATTTGGTTTTTATCATCTTTTGTTTGTTCAAATACCTTCCTAGCATATTCTTTATCAGTTTTTTCAAAAAAACATTCATTTGTTAAATCTACTATATCATATACATCATCTATAGTAGCCACTTTAAATTTAATGTCCATATTACCTCCTATTTTACTAATATGATTATACCCTTAAGAAAAAAATATTGTCAATATAATTTGTAAATATCATGTAAAATAAATATAAAATAAAAACTAGATATTTATCTAGCTTTAGTAATTATTATCTTCCTTTTACCATTATTATTTATAACTTTAATATAAAAGAAACCATTTAACTCATTGAACATTTAGATAGACCATACTTTATAGTAACACTCAATACTACTATATTGAATGTTCCCTTTTTTATTTTATGTAAGTTTTCTTGTTATCATAAAAGCGACTTTTTTACAAGTCGCCTTACTATTTTAACTCGAAGTTCGAGCTTTCTATCATAATGGTGTCCCCTTAGGGATTCGAACCCTAGACCCACTGATTAAGAGTCAGTTGCTCTACCAACTGAGCTAAGGAGACATATAAGACTATTTAATTATAGTTCTTTTTTATAAAAAAAGCAAGTACTAAATGAATAATATAATTATTGTTTGTAAATACTATTTTTAGGTGATATCTATGGGAAAGGCATTAATTATAGTTGGTTCAAGGCGTGAAGGCAATTCACTTAATTTGGCAAACAAAATAAAAGAAGAATTGAAAAAGGACAGAATAACTTCATATATAATAGTACCTGGTAATCAAAAAATACATTTATGTACTGGATGTATGGATTGTGATGAAAATGGTGTATGTGATTTTACTGATGATATGGAAAAAAATATTGATAAAGTATTAGAATGTGAAACTTTAATATTTATAACTCCAACAAGATGGAACCTACTTTCTGGAGATATTAAGATATTTATGGATAGATTAAATCCACTCTACTCTAATAAAAAGCTAAAAGACAAAAAAATGGTATCTATTGCGATTGGTTCTACTCCTAAAGACGTTTATAGTAATAATGATGCGGTTAAATCACTTACTAATTTCGCTGAAAGTTCACAAATGAATAGTATTCTAACATATGAATTTAATAATTGTTTAGATTTTAATGATATATTAAAACAAGAAGATAATATAAATAAATTAATAGAAAAAATAAAAATAATTACTAAATAATAGTCTATACATTTAGGCTATTTTTTTATATAATAGTAATAGTTAATTATAATTAAGAAAGGAGAAATATAATTAATAAGCGCCAGACCTAAAAGGGTGACGAGGTTTGATAGTAATCGAATATTCGGCGGATTCTATCACGATTTATGCAAATCGTTAAATATATTACAAAAAATAAAATCAAAATTATAACAAAAAATATATTGTGCATTAATTTTTTTAAGGAGATTTTTATGTGTGGAATAGTTGGTTATATAGGAAAAGATAAAAAGGCGTTAAATGTTTTAATAGATGGATTAGAACACTTAGAATATAGAGGATATGACTCAGCAGGTATCGCTTTTATATCCAAAGATGGATTAAATATTCAAAAAGAAAAAGGTAGAATTTCTAATTTAAAGGAAAAAATAAATTTTAATAATGAATCTAATTTAGGAATTGGTCATACAAGATGGGCAACACATGGAGAGGCTAATAAAGTTAATTCTCATCCTCATAAATGTGGAAAACTTACAATAGTTCATAATGGTATTATTGAAAACTATATAGAATTAAAAGAAAAATTAAAAGAATTAGGCTATAAACTTAAATCTGATACAGATACAGAAGTTGCCTGTGCCCTACTAGATTATTTGTATAATAAATATAATGATATGAATTTAGCTATTAAAGATTTTGAAGAAATAGCCAAGGGAGCATACGCTATTGGTATAATATGTGATGATGATTATGATAATTTATATGCTATAAAGAAAAATAGTCCACTAATTATTGGTATAGGAAATAATGAAAACTTTATAGCATCAGATGTGCCTGCAATTTTAGAATATACAAGCAAATATATAGTGTTAGAAGATGGCGAGTTTGCAAAAATTACATCTAATGATATCAAAATATTTGATAAAAATGCAGATAATATTAATCATGATATAAAAGAATTTGATGGTTCAAAAGAAGATATCGGTAAAAATGGATACAATCATTATATGTTAAAAGAAATTCACGAACAACCAGAAGTAATAAAGAAGACAGCTAATCACTATCTAGAGAATAATTTTAACGAATTGCCTGACTTTAGTAAATATAAAAAAATCACTATAGTTGCATGCGGCTCTGCTATGCATGCTGGTTTAGTTGGTAAAAATTTAATTGAAAAGTATGGTAATATACCTGTTGAAATTGAAATTGCTAGTGAATTTAGGTACAAAAAATTATTTCTAGATAAAGATACTTTAGTAATTGCAATATCGCAGTCCGGAGAAACAGCAGATACTTTGGAAGCAATTAAAATTGCTAAAGAAAATGGTTGTGATACTGCTGGAATAATTAATGTTAAAGAAAGCTCTATAGCAAGAAATGTAGATACTATCCTTTATACATATGCAGGACCAGAGATTGCAGTTGCAACTACTAAAGCTTATTCGGCTCAAGTAGAACTTCTTTCAATAATTGCATATAATATAGCTAAAAGTTCTAATGATATAAATAAATTAACTGAAATAAATAATTTTCTTGATGATTTAAGAAAACTTCCTATTGTTATGCAAGAAATACTTAATAATACAGATAAGTATAAAGATATAGCGAATAATATATATGATAAAAATGATATATTCTTTATTGGAAGGGGAATTGATTATGCACTATGTATGGAAGGATCATTAAAACTTAAAGAAATATCATATTTACATAGTGAAGCATATGCTGCTGGAGAATTAAAGCATGGGACAATATCTTTAATAGATAAAGGTGTCCCTGTGATTGGGATTGCAACAGATGATGCAATATGTGATAAAACAATAAGTAATATTAAGGAGGTAAAATCAAGGGGAGCTAATGTTATTTATTTAACTACTGCTAGTTTAAACAAAGATGGGGATTTTTATAATGAAAAAATTGTACTTCCAATAGTAAATCCACTTCTTCAACCACTTGTTAATATATTGCCTCTTCAATTAATCGCATATGAAGTTGCTAAAAAAAGAGGATGTAATATTGATAAACCTAAAAATTTAGCCAAATCGGTTACAGTAGAATAAAAGAGTTCTTATTTTGAACTCTTTTTACTTTGTATAAAATTTGTTATTTCATCAACTGTATCAAATACTTTACATAGTTTATTAAAATCATATTTATTTGACACTTTTTGGTTTATTTTATTAAACATATTAATTAAATCATCATAAAAACCATTTATATTAAATACAATCATTTCTTTATTATGCAAATTTGTTCTTTTATGTTCAAGCATATTAATAAATTCTGATAAAGTTCCAAATGCGCCAGGTAAAAGAATAAGAATATCTGCTTCTTCTTCTAATGTTTTACTACTATCTTCAAGTGTTTTTACCATAATTACCTCACTCAAAGTTAAATCTTTTAAATCATCTTTATACATTTCATAACATATTCCAATTATCTTCCTATTATTTTTAATAAATTCTCCATAACAAATACCCATAAGTCCCCTATTTGTACATCCAAATACTAAATCATTATCTTTACTTAGTTGCTCAGCTAAGTATTTTGTTACTATTTTATATTCATCACTTATTTCATTACTTGATGAACAGCCTATAAAAATTTTCATTATATTATCACCTATTTATATTATACTATCTTTTAAAAAATAAAAAAATATAAATTTTTAATTTACATCATTATAGTAATTTTTTAACATGAGTTTGCTTATTTTATTTAACTAAACAGGGACCTGTTTGTAAAAATATTCCCATATATTAATTTACCTGCCACATTTAAAGAAAGTCTTACGTACTTATTATTAACATAGTTATTTTAAATTTTAGGTTTTTTCCCTTGATGATAATAATATTAATATTTATTATTTTGAAGTTTATTACATAAATCTAAGAATTAAAAACTTCATTTTAACCATATTATTAATGTACGATTTTATTAATAAAAAACTTTTAAAAATAATAGGAATATCATTTACATTTGTATTTTGTTTCATATTATATTTTTTGTATTATAAATTTCCATGTTTTTTAACTGGCATAGTTTCACCTATTAATGATAGCATTTTTGAGTATACAAAAATATTATTTTTTTTGGAAGGTACTACCCTTCCAGGAGTTACGTAAAAAATAATTGTAATAATTAAAAAAGATAAAATAAATACTGTGGTCTTTTATATAAAATAAAAATCAATCATATTTCAGACTGACTCATATAAACGTCACTTGGTGCGACGATTTTACCTAATGGTGCAGGTGAAGGGACTTGAACCCCCACTCCGTAAGGAACTAGATCCTAAGTCTAGCGCGTCTGCCAATTTCGCCACACCTGCAAGTGGTGGACCCTGCAGGACTCGAACCTGCGACCGCCCGGTTATGAGCCGGATGCTCTAACCAACTGAGCTAAGGGTCCACGACTACTTAATATTATCATATTTTTTTGTTGTTTGCAATATATATTTTTAATTTTTTTTAATTAATATCTAGAGAAATCAATCATATGTCACACTTTCTATAAAATTAAAGATATTTTTATAATTAAGTTGTACATAAATATTCTTCTACTATTTGGTTAGGACTTTTAAATCCTAATACTTTCTTTGCTATATTATTATATCTCGCATTATATCTTTTTAACTTTTTCTTTAAATCTTCAACAGACTTGAACTCATTTCTTCCATAAAATCTTTCTCCATCTATTTTATGACTTCTTTCTACTTTTCCATTTTGCCATGGTGAATATGGTCTTGTTCTTCTATGGTTTATTCCTAGTGATTCTAATGTTTCTTCAAATAATGTTGGTTTATTTGTTTCAATCTGATTATTCACAAATTCTGGCCCATTGTCTGTTTGTATTGTATTTATTTTAAAACCTATTGTTTTCTCTAATGTTTTTATAAATTTACTTGTATTTGTTACACTTTTTTCATCTACTATTTCTAATACTCTTTTTCTTGAATATTCATCTATTGCTGTTATCTGATAGTATTTTTTATCCATTGTATTAAATAATAGACACTCTTTAGGTACATACTTTATATCCACTTGTATTTTATCTCCTGGGTATTCACCTCTGATTTCTTCATGTTTTGTATATCCGCTTCTTCGTTTTAGCTGTTCTTTTGGCATTTTTCCTATTTGTTTTACCATTGATCCGTAACTTCTTTTATATCCTCGTTTTTTTAATTGTACATATACTTCTGCCAATCCATCTATCCCATACCTACTTTTTACTTTTTTTATTAATTTTAATTCTTCTTTTGTATGAGCGTTTGGATGGTAATGTGGTTTCCTTGATTTTAGTGCCAAACTTCTTAATGTTCCGTCATATTTTTCTAATTGCCTATATACAAATTTTCTATTTGTATGATACTTCCTTGCTGCTTTTGTTACTCCATTTTTTATTGCATATTCACACATTCTCTTTCTATATTTCATTTCTTCTGTTATAATCTTCATAGATACCACTCTTTCGTATAATTTTGTCGTTCAACTTAATTATACCAAATGGTATCTTTTTTTTACTTATTTGTGTGACATATGTATTATAACTCTACATATTTTTAATTTTTTTTAATTAATATTCATCTAAACTAATTATTTCTACACTTGGATATTTTTTCTTAAAAATATTTATTGCATCCGGCTCAGTATATATTTCAATTTTATTAATTAAAGTCTCATCTATATCCTTATCAAGATCATTATATAAATAATTTGATTTTAAATTATGAATATAATTATTCTTTATCTTTTCAATTCCTGAAATAAAGTTGTCATTATCGAATGAATAATACTTTTTTAAATTTTCCTTATCATTTTCTATATATACCTTCTTTATATTATATTCATAAGATGTAAATGTTGCTAATTTTAACTTAAAATTTCTAAAATTTAATTTTTCCTTATTAAATATAAGTTCATAATGATAATTATTCGTATTATTATTTTCAAGCATAACCAATTTACTGTCTTCATTCATATTGATTTTCAATATAAAAAGTATAAGAATAATCAAAAATACAATATTTTTTTTCATTAAAATCACCTATTATATTTTCGACATTTTTTTACATTTTATTCTATTTAAAATTTAATATTAATAATCATTGAAAATTATAGCAAAATAATATATCATTAATTTGAGGTAATATTATGAATGAAGAAAATTTAATAAAATATTATAATAAATTTAATGAAGAGAAAAGATTAAATACAAGACATGGTCAAGTTGAATTTATAACATCAATGAAATATATAAAAGAATATTTATCTAAAATGAATAATCCTAAAATAATTGATATTGGAGCTGGATGTGGGAAATATTCTATAGAGCTTGCGAATAATGGATATGATGTTACTGCTGTTGAACTTATAAAACATAACTTGAGGGTCATTGAAAAAAATAGTAATAAAGTTAAAACCTATTTAGGTAATGCTATTAATCTATCTAGATTTAATGATGAAACATTTGATTTAGTTTTACTATTTGGCCCAATGTATCATTTAATAAGTAAAGAAGATAAAATAAAAGCATTAAATGAAGCTAAAAGAATAGTGAAAAAAGATGGCATTATAATGGTAGCCTATTGTATGAATGATTATGCAGTTATTACGCATGGTTTTAAAGATAATAACATATTAGATTCCATTGATAAATTAGATGAAAATTTTAAAATAATTTCTACTTGTGAGGATTTATATAGTGTCGTTAGAATTGAGGATATTGATGAACTAAATAAAATTACTGATTTAAAAAGGATAAAAATAGTTACATCAGATGGACCATCAAATTATATAAGATCTGTATTAAATAAAATGAGCGATTTGGAATTCAGTAAATTTATTGAATACCATTTAAGTACTTGTGAAAGAAAAGAATTACTTGGAGCTGCAGCACACACTTTAGATATATTAAAAAAATGAGGATTAGATTATAATACCTTTAAAGTTCACACTGAATAAAATGATACAAAATATGTTAAAGTTTATTTACAAAGAACTTGAGAGGTGTTTTTTCTTGGATAAACATAAAAAATGGACTTTAGAAGAAAAAGTTAAAATAGTAAAATAATTTAAAAAAGATGTTACCATATCATATTTAAATAACAAATATGGAATATCTGGTATGGGTATAGTAAGTAGATGGAATCAAGAATATGATAAAGGCAGTCTTGGCAAAGACAATCGTGGTAAAAGGAAAACACAAAGAGAAATAGAGGATATTAATATATTAAAAAAATCCTATGCTCTTTTGATGGAAATCCGCTCTCAGCAGCACAAATAGAAAAGTATCAAATAATTGATAAATTAAAACAAGAATATCCTGTATATAGAATATGCAATGTTTTAAATGTCAAAAGGAGAAATTATTATAAATAGTGTGGGGTTGATAAACCAATAGTCAATAACTTCAAACAAGAAATTGCTGATGTGATATCAGATTAGCATAAAAATGTTAAAGGGATTTATGGAACAATTAGATTAAAAAAACATATTGAAAATAAACTAAAAATAATTTTAAATCATAAATTAATTAGAAGATATAAACGTATTTTAGGATTAGAAACCATTAAAAGAACTAAAAAAGGATTAGCTACTTCTAGAGTAAAAGAAAAGAACCTTACAAATAAGGTTCAATACTTAATTGAATGTAACTTTAACTCAGACAAGCCACTAAAAAAACTCTCGTCTGATGTAAGCTATATTAAATGTATAGATGGAACTCTTTATTTATCAACTATTAAAGATTACTTCAACACTTAAATTATATCATTTTCTACATCAGATAACAATGATGTTAATTTAATAAAAGAAAGTTATAAGGATTTAGAACCAGCGATAATGAAATATTCATAGCAGCTAAATATCTTACATAAAAATAACTTTATTTTTTAGTGAGTTTATTTGTCTTTTCGATTACTAAATCTATAATTTGATTCATACTTTCAAATTGTTTTAAAATGTCATTATTGAAGTTTAACTTATTATCATCATATACGAAATGATCTATATTTATATTCCTCATATCTGAAAAATTATACGAAGCAAATAGATTAATTTCTGTAACTTCTTCTAGCAAATCAATTATTTTTTTCCTTTTACTCACTTCTAAATTACTATTTGTAATTAATGTAAAACTGCCATTTTGTTTTTGAAAAGATATTGAATTAAATTCTAATACACTATATGAAAAAGTTTTTTGTTTATCCATATTATCAACTCACTTTTTTACTTCCAAACTCTATCCAAATTAATCTTTTCTTTATCTTTAAAAGCTTATAAAAGATTTATATTATAAGAATTACATATTGCCAATAAAATATATAAAGACATCTGCTATTTCATATTTTAAACAATACTTATATTCTTTTTTTATATCTATGTCCATATTTTTTTCTCTTTTTCTAATTTCTTTTGCTAATTCTCTTTCTTGACAATTCTTCTCACATAAGATTCATTAAAATCTTTATCTATTGTTATTTGTAACATTCCAAAATATACTCTTGAACTTGGAGAAAGTTCATTATTATTAATCATTTGTTCTATTTGTTGAATTGTAAAATATTTTACATCACTTACTTCTGATTCTTGATATTTTATACTATTTATATCTATATCTTGATATAGTACATAAACGTCTACATAATCATATTCTCTTTGAAGTGTCATCTTATATTCTAAATTTGTAACATCTACGTCTATTCCTAGTTCTTCTTTACATTCTCTAACTACTGCTTCAACGCTCGTTTCATCATGCTTAATTCCACCACCAGTATTTGCCCATTTATTAGGATTATGTTTCTTGTTTGCTGACCTTTTTTGCAACAATAACTCCCGCTTACTATTTATTATCCATGTATTTATGGATTGTTTATATTCTGACCCTATATTTTCTAATTCTTTTCTTGGTCCGATGCGTGTTGACTGTCTTAATTTATTCACCCAAACTGTTTGTTCTGGCATAATTATTTCTCCTTCCAATTTTAAATAAATTTATTACAGAGTTTAATTATCATTATATACTTCTACTACTTCATTATATAATAAACAAAACATTTATTAACATCAATTGTATTAAATTTTCTGTTTACTCTTTTTTCATATTTCTTTTTCTTCTTAAATATTTAATATATACTATCTATGATTATGACATTAATGACATTTGTTTTTACTACCCCCCTATCAAAGTTTAATGTCATAATTTCATTTAATAATTATTGTTCATTAAACAATACTTTTCTTATATTACTATATCTTTCTTCTAACAAATTTCTAGTTCTATCACTTAATTTATTATAGTCTCTCTCCAATTTCTTTTTAACAAATTCTGTACCCTCATTTAAACTAAGACTAAGTTCTTTGAAAGCTAAACTAAATAATGCTGGTATTGAATCAAAATGTGCTATCACATCAGCATCTGCAATTATTTCCTCTTCAATTGTATTTCTAGGTAAATCTTTACTTCCTCTATGATTTAAAACACACTGCTTTACTCTTTCCATTTTATCTTGTGGATAATTATATTTTGTTAATAGTTCTTCCGCTATTTTTGCACCATAGATATGATGCTCTTCTCGTGGCCCAATATTAGATGGCATAGCTATATCATGTAATAATGCTCCTAATTCAACTATTTCAACATCTGCGCCATATTTTTTTGCTAAAGCAACTGCATTCTCCACAACATATTTAATGTGGTCCTCCCAAAAATCAAATCCATCACTATCTTTTGATTCATTGCACCTTTTTAATAATTCCTTTTTATAAGTTCTACAATATTCAATTTTATCAACTCCTCACATTAACTAGAAAATTTATTACTCATTATCTCCTAAAAAGTAATTAACCATTTTTTCATAATTATCTTGACTATTTAAACAGGTGTCTATTAAATAACCTTTTTCATTATTAGTTTGATATTCTTTGATACCTCTTATATAAAAATCTTTATTTCTATCTTCTATGAAGAAAGGCATTATATCGTTATATAAACATTCTCTAAACATTATCATTCTTCCTACACGACCATTTCCATCTTGAAAAGGGTGTATTTTCTCAAATCTAACATGAAATTCAATAATATCCTCAATAGTTTTATTGGATATTTTATCATACCAATCCAGTAATTCTTTCATATCGTTTGAAACATCCTTCGGCAAAGATGTTGTAATATTACCAACAAAGTTATTTTTCTTTTTATACTCTCCAACATTAAACCATTCTTTTTCACTATCAGTTAAAATACCATCTTTTAAGATAAAGTGAAATTTCTTTATCATATCTTCAGAAAGTTTATCATCAATAGTGTCTAACATATATTTAAATAAAGTAAAATGATTTTTTGTTTCAGTAGCATCTTTAAGTACAATAACTTTATCACCACTTGTTAGAATTGTTCCTGTATCATAAATACTTGCTGTTTCATCTGGCGTTATAGTAGAACCCTCAATATGATTGGTATTATATGCAAAATCTAATTGGGTTTTATGATAAAGGTTACCTGATAAATTCATGTTTTTTTGTTCAATCAATGCCTTTTTAATTTTACTTATTTCCATTTTTCATTTTCTCCTTTATAAATCATTTGGTAATTTACTATAATCATATTTTTATAATCTTAAAATACAATATTGTTCAAATCAATTATAACATATTTCGATTTATTTTTAAAATAACTTAGTTGATTGGTAATTGAAGACATTATTATAAAAATCAAAAATTACAAAGCTCCGTAATTTCAAGCAAAAAACAAAATGAACCAGATTTCGCTGACTCTTCAGGGGGAAATCTTAATATCAGTTTGTAACAATTTAAATATTGATTAAAGTCTTATAAAATAAGGCTTTTTCATTTTCTTAAATTTATCAAGGTTTATTAAAATAACTTTGTTTTTATCAATTAGTATCTAGATTTGGTATCTAGAACACAAATCTATTATGCAAAATCAGAATAATTTATAAATCACATAATAAAGAATGACACAATGACACATTGTTTGAGAGTAGCCCTCATACATTTTAAGTGTCATATAGAAAGAAAAATAAAGAACAACTTCACGAAAAAACACTACAACATAATATAGTGTTTCTTATAAATTGTTTTTCATTAACGACATTAAAACATCAACAGTTTCTTCCATAAAGTTATTTTGGAATAAATTTATATTTTTATCTATCTCAAAGTGATAATCATTATTCTTTATGCTTTCTAGATAATTTTCAAAACCATCTGGAATACATTTTTTTAAATTATCATCTAAATATTTTATTATTTCTAGCAATTCAGCAGCACATTCTGAACTAATATTCATATTAACATCTCCTACCTGGTATAGCATTTTCTATTTGACTTTCTATTGTTATTTTCTTCTCCATAATATGTTTTCTAAATAAATCTTTTAATGCTTGTGGATGAATAATGTAATTTTTATTCCAATTTAAAACTCTATTTGTTGATTGTGCAACTTCGTTTCTATCCATTGTTTCACAATGATATCTATCTAAAACAGTTTTATAATCTTCATGATGAAAATCTTCATTTGATGCAAGGAAATATGGTGACTCTGCTAAAAAATTAATTTGACCTGATTGCAAAGTCTCTGCTAGCCATGTATTATCTAAGAAATATTCTTTTCCTCCAATTCTAATTAAATTGAATGCATGCCCTTCATCCGTAGAATAATCATAATAAAATTCACTATCCGTCTCTAATACTTCACAATCAACATTTAACGAAATTAAAAGGTATTTTGTAAACTCTGCATAATCTATACAAACTCCTTTTCTACTAGTTATAAATTCGGTTAAATTTATCAAATTTGTTTTATCACTATCCATTTCATTTTTTTCAAATTTTTTTATTCTTTCATACTTTTCATAATCATAAGTAAAATAATTAGCTTCAAACAGCGATACATATGAAACAATATCTAATTCACTTGCATTTGATGGAATATGAGATTTAACAATTTCTAAATATCTTTCTAAATTAAAAACATCTTCTAAACTTTTATACTCAAGTCCATTATAATCAATTTTGATTTTTTTACCTTCAGGAATATTTAAATCTATAGAAAAATCTTGTTGTAAAATAAAATTTCTTATATTATTTGGATTTTTGTCATTAAACAAGTTATCATCTAAAAAAATTAAAATTTCATATTCAGGTATAAAATGTAAAATCGTGTTTAAATTTCTAATTGATGATAAATCTTTTATTTCTATTCTACATCTAATTTCTGGATATTTTAGCAAGCATTCATTTAATAAATCAACAGTTTCTGAATCTATTCTATCTATTACCAACACTGGACTGCTTTCAGGATCACTTTTAAATTTTGATAGAATAAATTTCATACTATCTTGATTGATCCAACTTTGACAATAAAAATAAATATTTTTTTTAGTAATTTTAGAAAAAAATTCTTTTTCTTTGTCTCCAATACTAGCAATTGTTTCAATTTGTACTACTATATTTTCATCTAATCCATTTAATATATCAACTGTATTATCATTAAAATCTTCTAATGATACAATAAGATAAAATGGTTGTTTAAATATTTCAGAACTAAGTTCATATTCCTCAATTTTTCTGTATAATTCATATATGGAAGATAAAGAATTTAAATAAATATCTTGATTATACATTATACTCGATATTCTAAAACTATCTCCATTAAAAATAGTTAATGGAGATAAAAAGTTCTTTTTAGGATAATCAGGGTTTTTAATTATACTTTTTAATTCTTTTATTTCCATCTTTTACTTCAACAACCTTTCCATCTAAATTGCATATATAACAATCTGGTAATAATTTTTTTATTTAGTTTAAGATTTTATCATCTTTATCAAATGTTCATTAACGCTAAATATAATAGAACTTGCATCTATAGCTATTACTACTTTGTTATATATATTATATCATAAATTCTATTAAATACAAAAAAATGAGAGCTTTCGGATGTAGTAAACTAGATGTGGGAAAATGTAAAATTATATAAAAAAAAGAGAAAACACTCAAAAATTTAAAACTGTTATATAATTAATTTAACACAAAATAAACAGACCTTTAATATAAGCTCTAAGCTTAAAAGGTTTTA
>JAGBAW010000015.1 GCA_017938725.1 Bacilli bacterium
CTATAAAAAACTGTATAATTTTAGATGTAAGAGGTGAAAAAATGAATTTAGGTGAAAGATTATTAAATCTACGAAAAGCAAAGCATTTATCACAAGAGGAAGTTGCTGATAAATTAAATGTAACAAGACAAACTGTATCAAAATGGGAAACGGATCAAAGTACCCCTGATTTTGATAAAATTGCTCCATTATGCAAATTATATGGAATAACAGCAGATGAATTGCTTACTGGTGAAAAAACACAAATTGATATAGAAGAAAGTTTTTCAAGTTCAAATAATGAAGTAAACAAATCTAAAAGAGCAAAAGGGATAGGTATTTCTATTTTGTTATATTTTATTTCAGTTATATGGATTATGTTAGCAATACCTATATTAATGATGAATCCAATTGTTGTATCAGCAATATTTTTAATTATTATTGGTGTTGCGACAGCATATATAGTTTATACTTGCACTATGTTTAAAGTTGATAAAACAAAAGAAGAAGATAAAAAAAGTAAAAAGAATAAACTATATAAACGAATTGAAGATATATGTGCTTTAATTATTTTAATTATTTATCTTTTAATCAGTTTTATAACTTTTGCTTGGCATATTACTTGGATAATTTGGATTATATATGCTCTTATAATGGAAATAATTAAATTGGTTTTGACATTAAAAGGTGATTATGATGAAGAAGAATAAAACATTAACAATAATATTAATTGTAATATTATCAATTTTAGTAATAGGTCTAACATGGCTTATGGTCAATTTATTAGCTGGAAAAATAACTGTAAACAATTTCAGATTATTTTCATCTACTAGCAAAGAATTAGTTGTGGATGAGACATATAATTTAGATTTTAATAAAATAGATATATATTCAGAATCAGGGGATGTATATATAAAGGAATCTTCTAATAATGAAGTAAAAGTAATTGTGTATGGAGAAAAAGAAAAAACAACTGTCGATACAATTAATGATGAATTAATTATTTCAGCAAAATCAACTTTTTGTATAGGATTTTGTTTTAATACCAATTCAAAAATAGAAGTATATCTTCCTGAAAGTTATCAAAACATTATAAAAGTTGATAGTAAGTACGGTGATATAGAACTTGGTAATATTGAAAATGCGACATTAGAAATAAATGAAGAATGTGGAAATATCTCTGTTGTAGGTGCAAATGTTGCTAATATTAATAATGAATACGGAAATATTAAAATAGGAAAAGTTAATGTAGGAAATATAAGTGATTCAGCTGGAAATATTGAAATAGATACAATATATGATGCAAAAGTAGAAAATCAATATGGTAATATTGAAATAAAAAATGTATTAAATTATTTAGATATAAGCAATGATTGTGGTGATATAGAAATAGACAATCTAGTTTTAAATAAAGATTCAAAAATAACAGATGATTTAGGAAATATTGAAATAGGAAATACTAACGAAATATATATTGATGCAGAAACTGATTTAGGAAATGTTGATATAAAAAATAATTATCCTAAATCAAAAGTTACATTAACAATAAAAAATAACTGTGGAGATATAGAAATAGAAAACTAATTAGCAGATCATGATCAGATTTGCTTTTTTAATGGTATAATATAACTGACAGATAAATAGTAATTTGTGGAGCAGAATAATTAATCTGTTCTTTTTTTATATTGACAAAATTGTATATACTGTATATAATAAGTATATACAAAGGAAGTGAATTATGGAAATTATAATAAGTAATTCAAGTGGTGTTCCAATATATGAACAGATTAAAGAACAAATTAAAGTAAAAATTGTTTCAAATGAATTAAAGGCTGGAGAGTTATTACCATCTATTAGGTCTCTAGCTAAAGATTTAAGATGTAGTGTTATAACAACTAAAAATGCTTATGAAGAATTAGTAAAAGATGGATATGTTATAAATGTACCACAAAAAGGATTTTATGTTGCCGAAATTAACAAAGATGTTGTTAGAGAAGAATTATTAAATAAAATAGAAACATTATTAGATGAGGCAGTTAATATTGCAAAATTGAATAATATAGATAAAAAAACAATATTAGAAATGATGGAAATTTTATATGAGGAGGAAAAATAATGGATAATATTTTAGAAGTTAAAAATTTATCAAAAAAATATCTTGAATTTGAACTAAAAAATGTGAATTTTAATTTGCCAAAAGGAATGATAATGGGTTTTATTGGCGAAAATGGTGCAGGTAAAACTACAACAATAAAAGCAATACTAGATATTATTAAAGATTATAGTGGTGAAATTAAAATATTAAATTTTGATAATAAAAAGGAGACAACAAAGATACAAGAGAATGTTGGTGTGGTATTAGATGATATGTTTTTTCCAGAGATACTTACTCCGAATGATATAAATACAATTATGAAAGATACTTACAAGAATTGGGATTCTAATCTATATTTTAAATATATAAAAGATTTTTCATTGCCTTTAAAAAAACAAATAAAAACATTATCAAAGGGTATGAGAAAAAAATTAGAAATAGTCACTGCTTTATCTCATCATCCAAAACTTTTAATATTAGATGAGCCAACGAGTGGACTTGATCCTATTGCAAGGAACGAAGTAATTAGCATATTTCAAGATTTTATTCAAAATGGAGAGTGCTCTATCTTTTTCTCTAGTCATATTACTACTGATTTGGAACATATTGCTGATTATATAACATTTATAAATAATGGCGAAATTGTTTTATCTAAAACTTGTGATGAATTATTAAATGAATATGGTATTGTAAAATGTACTGAAAAGGAATTTGATACATTAGACAAAAAAGATTATGTTAAATACATAAAAACAAAATGCGAATATGATGTGTTAATTGAAAACAAAAAAGCATTTAATACTAAATATAAGATAAAAACTATTGATAATATAACATTAGAAGATTTAATGTTAATTATGGTAAAGGGGGTAAAATAATGTTGGGATTTATTAAAAAAGATATTATTATGCTTAAAAGTAATTTTAAAACATTAGCCATATTAATTGTGGTTTACATTATTATGGCTTTTAAAGGGATAATGGACATATCATTTATACTTCCTTTTATAAGTGTAATGATTATGATTTCAACTTTTAGTTATGATGAGTTTAATAAATGGAATTCGTATGCTTGTACTCTACCTAATGGCAGAAAAAATGTTGTTAAATCGAAATATATTTCAACATTACTTATGATTATTATAACGACATTTATAGTAGGCCTTGCATCTTTCATAATAACATATACTCAAACACAAAAAGTTAATTATGAAGAAATATTAAGCATCATATTGGGGACTTCTTTTGCTACAATTCTACTTGAATCTTTTATGTATCCAACAATATATAAATTTGGAGTAGAAAAAGCAAGAATTGGTATTTTTGTAAGTGTATTTGGTATAGCCATAATCGGTGGTTTATTAAGTAATATCTTTAATTTTGGAAAAGTGTTAGAACTATTAAAGCTACTAGAAAATTATATAATTATTATTATTCCAATTATTATGGTTGTAATGTTATATATTTCTTATAAAATATCTGAAAGAATAAATTTAAATAAAGAATTTTAATCATTACTAAATTACAATTTAATGGTATGTTAAAATACATTGCTTGTAGCAACGGACTATTTGTAATAAACTGAACTTGATGAAAGGAGAAAATATAATATGTTAAAAGATAATTTAAAAACATTAAGAAAAAACAAAGGACTTTCACAAGAAGAATTAAGTATTAAATTACATGTAGTAAGACAAACCGTTTCAAAGTGGGAATCAGGATTATCTGTTCCAGATGCTGAAATGTTAATAACAATATCAGAAATTTTTGAAACACCAGTTAATGAAATTCTTGGTGAAAACATAGAAGAAAAAGAAAAAAATGATTTAAAAGTAATATCTGAAAAATTAGAAGTTATCAATGAACAATTATCAATGCACCAAAAACAAAAAAGAAAAAAAACTGAAAACTTCTTAATAATTGCAGACGTGTGCATAATATTATTTTTTATATTATTGGCAGGATTAGGAAGCCCTTATTTATCGTGGGATTTTAGTAATCCAGAATGGGCAGTTGTTGGAACATTTTGGCATATGTTTGAGTGGATATTTTTTAAAATAGCTCCACTTATGATTATTGTAATCACATTAACATTAGGAATAATGTTTATAAAAAGAAATAAATAACAAGTCACAATTTATATAGCAGATCTTTAATTAGATTTGCTTTTTATATGTTACAAAATTGTAAGGTTAGAGATACTTCATTTATGGTATAATAATATATAAGAAATGTGGTGAAATATGTGAATAAAATCATGATTGTAGAAGATGATTTATCTATATGTAATGAATTATCCAAATTATTAGAAAACAATAATTATGAAACTATCGTTTTAAAGAATTTTAAAAATGCTTTGAATGAAATATTAGAAACATCACCAAATTTAATATTACTTGATATAAATATGCCATACATAAACGGTGAAGCATTATTGCAAGAGTTAAGAAAAAAAGCTAATATTCCTGTAATTATGGTAACGAGTATTAATTCAGAAACTGATGAAGCACTATCAATTTCTTATGGAGCAGATGATTATATAACAAAACCTTATAATCCCAATATTCTTCTTTTAAGAATTGGAGCAGTATTAAAAAGGACAAATTTTGAATCTAATGTACTTTCATATAAAGATTTAAAAATAAATATTCAAAAAGGTATTATCAAAAAAGATGATGTTGAAATTATTCTAACTAAAAATGAAATGATAATTTTTTGCTATTTATTAAATCATCAAAACAAAATTGTTACTAGGGATGAGCTTATGACGGATTTATGGAATAATGAAGAATTTATTAATGATAATGCTTTGACTGTAAATATAAGCAGATTAAGAGCAAAGTTAAAAAGTGTAGGATATGAAGATGCAATAGATACTAGAAAAGGAATGGGATATATTCTATCATGAAGTTTAGTAAATATTTAAAAGATAAACTATATGTTTTTCTTATATCAGGTGTATGCTATGGAATAATACTACTTATATTCTTCACTTTTAAAATTGATAAGGAAGTTATAAGTGCCACATCATTTATATTTGCTATTTGTATTTATTTACTTTTTCTAATTGATTATTTAAGAAAGAAAAAATTTTATACAGAATTACTTTCTAATATTGATGCACTAGATAAAGGTTATTTAGTATTAGAAACTCTTACAAAACCAGAATTTTATGAAGGAGAATTATTGTATCAAGCTCTTTATAATATTAATAAATCTATGATTGAAAATATAAATATAATTGAAGAACATTTACAAGATTTTAAAAATTATATAGAAATGTGGATTCATGAGGTAAAAAAACCACTAGCGACTTTAACTCTAATTGGTAATAATCATAAAGATGCTTTTGATAAAAAGACAAGAACACA
>JAGBAW010000016.1 GCA_017938725.1 Bacilli bacterium
AAATCCTCGTGTCGGCAGTTCGATTCTGCCCGGAGCCACCATTAATATTATAGTTTATAAGGTCCGATGAATGCGCTCGTAGCTCAGCTGGATAGAGCGTTTGGCTACGAACCAAAAGGTCAGGGGTTCGAATCCCTTCGGGCGCACCATAACGGGAAGTAGCACAACTTGGCAGTGCACGTGGTTTGGGACCATGAGGTTGCAGGTTCAAATCCTGTCTTCCCGACCAGTTGTAAATAAACTCCAACTTTTTGGAGTAAACATACATAAAATAACGGTTTTTAAAGGAAATCGTTATTTTTTGTTTACTGCGAATTGGAGGAAAAATAATGATTAAAAATTATAGATATTTAGGAAGATTTGAAAAAACAGAAAAGAAAATTGAATATACTTGTAGTTTTAGCAATGCAAAATATGAGTTTAAACAAGGTAAAGTAATTAATTTAGAGGGTTATAGTTTAAGTATTATAGAGCCACATAAATATACAATAAGAGTTAAAGATAAAAGTATAATAGTTATATTCTTTAATGAAGATAATATATTCTTATATAATAGGTATTTCCCTATTGATATGAAACAATTAAAACAATTATTAAGTGCTATGAAAGAGGTATCTAATTATGAGTAAGAGTAAATTAGGTATTGGCACAATAGATATTAATAAAAAGTTTTCGAGTGAAAAAGAGGCATTTAATTATGCTAAAAGATTAAAAGAATATATTAGATATTTATGTAAGAAAAAAATAAATTGGCAATGTGAGACAATGATAGTTGTTAGTAATATTAAAGGTAGCTGTGGTTTTATATATAATGAGCATAATGGAAAAGTAGGAAGACCAAAGAAAGTTAGAGAATTTAGTAATTTTGAATTAAATTATTATAATAAATATTTAATAACTAATTGGCATATACATATTTTAATAGTATCAAAACCTAGTTATGCTTTTAGAAATGAAATAAAAAATTATATAGATAAAAATTGGAATATTAAAAGTAATGATTTTGATTATGGAAAAATTACTAATAAGAAAAAGGTTTATAAAAAGACAATTAATATAAATGTTGCTGAATATTTTATCGAGCAAAGTGTAAAAGTATTATTTTGTAGTCATAGTGATAATGCTTTAATTCCCAAAGGTTATAAATTAAAAGATTTATACAAAGCATATTTAAAAATGAAAACAGCAACAAAATATAATATGGAATATATAAAAAATAATAATTTGGCGGCGAAAGAAAAGATAGATAATGATTATAGAAAAATTAAAGACTTTTATTTAGATATAACAAAAGAAGATAATATAAAAGCAATTAATGATTTTATGAATAGTGTTAAGCAAGATAGAATTAGTAATTATTATGATAATAAAGAAGAAAATAATAATAAAGTACAGAATATGAGAGTTAATAATAATCGTTTAATACTAGATAATTCCATATTTTAAAGAGATTTAATCATTAAAAAATACTATCATATAATATATGTAATTATATAATAGTAATAATTTATTCAATATAAAAACAGTATAATATTGAATATAAAAGTAATAGAAAATAATAATCAGCAACAATATAAAATGAGTATAAAAAAAGAAATAAATTAATATAAAATACTTTATACCCATTTATTTCAAAATCATTATAAAATAAGAAAAAAACTAATAAAAACATTGATTTGAGTATATACTACTCAGCATTAAGTCCGTCAATATATGCTTCTGCTTTTGCTTTATCAATAGTAGATAACTTATTAATCTTATTTAAAAGTACAAAGTCAGTTTCAGAGATATTATTAGGTTTAATATCATTGATAGGCATATCATATTTAGTACGACATAAAATATAGTCTATTGAAGTATTGTAATAATCAGCAAGTTTAATAAGCATATCAGAACTAGGAAAAACTCTTCCCGTTTCATAAGAACTAATAGTTTCTTGGGTTATATTTAAGTCCATTGCAACTTTGGTTTGTAATAAGTTCTTTTTATTGCGAATTTGTTTAAGGTTATTTTCCATCATTGCACCTCCTACTTATAATTGTAAAATTATTAAAAGTTAGTGATAGTAATATTATTAATATCTATATTACTAATATTGTATATTTTTGAAAAATAATGTATAATATTTTACGAGAGGTGTCTAAAAATGAAAGAAAAAGTATTTTATAGTTTAAATGTTAATCATTATGAGGGTTTAGGTTTAAAACAAGGTGCTAATTGTATTCTTAAATTAACAAATTATGAATTACAACTTTGTGATATTAAAAGAAGACCATTAAAACAAATTAGTTTAAAAGATATTGTTAATGTAGGAATTTTAAGCGATAAGGAATTAATTGAAAAAGACAAAAGTGTTATTGCTCGTGGTATTGTAGGAAATGTTTTATTTGGTGGTGCTGGGTTAATATTAGGTGGTTTAAGTGGACTACAAAAGAAACAAGTTAATCAAAATATTGATTATTTAGTTATTAATTATAAAGAAAATGGCGAAGATAAAGTAATCAATGTATATGCTAATGAGGGAATATTGCATAATGGTTTTATGAAAGGTCTTAATAATGCTATTGATATGTCAAAAGATAATTTAAAATGTTCTTATTGCAATAAAGAAATAAACTTTGCTGACAACAAATGCCCTCATTGTGGTAAAAAGTTAAAAGACAATAAAGGTTTAAAAGTTATTATTGGAGTTATAGTTGGTGTATTTGTATTTATATTCTTAATGGTTGCCATAGCAAGTAATGTTGGTGGTGGTAATAGTAAAGAAGTAAATATTATTAAAAGAATAGTAAGTGTAGAAACTGACAAAGCAAATAATATTAATGATATTTTAAAATCAGTAGGAATTAATGAGTTTGATAGTATGAAATCAGATAGCGAAAGTTTAGACGGTTTTGAGGGTGTTGGTTCTAAGGGTTATAGAATTAAAACTAATTCTACTGATAATATAATTTTATATTTAGATAGTGAAAACAATGTCATATGTATTAGATATGCCGATAAAGACTATTATAGAAACGGACAAGTATTAAATAAGTTTGAATAACCTAATAGCAATATTAGGTTTTAATTATAAATTCGCAAATAAATGCGATTTAAAAAGAGTTTTGCATTAAGCAACATATTTGGTTATATAAGCAATTATCGTTTAAATAAGGCGAGTTTTTGATAGAATTATCATAGGTTTAAATAATAAAGGTGGTTAAATGGCAAAATTAGATATAGTTTGTGGCAATATATTTGATTATTTAGATAATAAAGATTTAATTGTTAATAGCACCAATAAATATATGATTTGTGGTAGTGGTTTATGTGGTGCAATATATAAAATGGCAAATAAAGAATTATTAGAAGATTATTGTAAAAAGAATTATAAAGAAAATATGAGAGTTAATGAAATTAGATATAGTCCTGGTTTTGATTTAGGTATTGATATTTTGCATATATATTCTCCAAAATATTATGAAAGCAATTCTCCCCTATTAGATTTATTAAATAGTTATGAAAAAATATTTATATCAGCAAAAGATAATGGCTATAAAAGTATTATTAGTGTTAGCATAGGGACAGGGGTACATGGTTATAAGCATAATGATATAGCAAAAGAAATTGTTAAAAAATTAAATGAGTTAATAAATATTTATGATATTGATTTTACATTAGTATTGCCAAGCGAAGAAATAAAGAAATTATATAGTGTTTAAAAAAGTGTACTTTTTCAAAGATTTAATATCATAACATATTAAGTCTTTTTTTGTATTTGAAAAAGTTGTTATTTTATTTTTTAAATATTTGAAAAGTAAATAGACTTTTTTAAACAATAAAATGTTATAATTGTTTTGGTGGTAAAAGATGTTAAAAAGAGTTATAAAGATTATTTTATTTATATTAATATTTGCTATATCTTTATTTGTTATAATATATTGTGATTTAAAAAATGTAATTACTAATTTAGGTTTATCAGTATCATTTTGGAGTGGTATGGTTGCAGGAGCATTCCCTATCGCATTAACAATTTATTTATGGAAAAAAGAAGAAAAAGATAGAATAAAACAAGTTGCAGAAGAGTCAAAATTTCAAAAAAAATTAATTATAAGAATTGCATATATAAATTATTTTGAAGATTTTTTAGAGCAAATAAATGAATATATTATTTTCATTGAGTCATTTATGATAAGAGACAAAAACTTACTTGGCGAAAAAGAAGATATTACAAAAAGAATAGCAAGTCTAATCGGTGCTGTATATCTACAAAAAAATAAAATATGGGAATTTGATTATAGAGTCTATGCTTTCAAATCAATAGATATTGATATATACAATTATGATTATAATGAGGAGATTATTAATTTAAAAGCATATTTACCATATATTCAAATTAAAAATGCATTAAATAGCATATATAATAAAGAAGAATTAACAATTGGAATACATGGTGGTGGTATAAGAGATTTGAGTGATAAAGATATACAAAATATTGCTAAGTCATTATTGGAAAGCAAAGAAGAAATAAAAAAATTTCTACAATTTTTAGAAACATTAAAAAAAGATATTGAAGAAAGAATTGTATTTGATTAAAGTCTGAATAAGACTTTTTTTGTTTGAAAAGTTTTTAGACTTTTTCAAAAAAAAACGTTGAGATTAAGAAAAATCGTTTTTATAATATTTTATGGTAAGGAGGTGCCATAAAGTGAATAATAAAATATTTGGTTATGCAAGAGTTAGTAGTAAAGAGCAAAACGAAGAAAGACAAATTGTAGCATTTAAAGAATACGGAATTAATGAAAGAGATATTTACATTGATAAGCAAAGTGGAAAAGATTTTGAAAGGAAACAATATACTACTCTTAAAAATATTTTAAGGGAAAATGATGTTTTAGTAATTAAAAGTATTGATAGACTTGGAAGAAACTATAATATGATAGTTGATGAGTGGAAAGATATTACTAAAAATATTAAAGCAGATATTATTGTGTTAGATATGCCATTATTAGATACTACTAAGAATAAAGATTTATTAGGTACTTTTATTAGTGATTTAATATTGCAAATATTATCTTATGTTGCAGAGCAAGAAAGAACTTTTATAAAACAAAGGCAAAAAGAAGGTATAGCAAGTGCTAAAAATAATGGTATTAAGTTTGGAAGACCTAAAATAGAAAAACCACATAATTTTGATAATGTTATTAATGAGTGGAAAAATAAAAAAATCAAAAGTAAAGAAGCAATGGAATTATTGAATCTAAAACCTAATACTTTCTATTCAATGGTTAAAAATTGTAAAAATTAGATAAAAAATAGGTAAAAAAGCAAAAAAATTAAAAAAATATCAAAAAAAATTGATAAAATCACCATTTTAGCAAAATAAAATTCGTATAATATATATAGATACTACTTACGTAGTTAACATTTAGAAAGTGAGTTGATTATTATGTGTGTAATAAAAAACACATTAGCAATTAAACTAATGTGAGATATATTTATGAAATTATAGTAAATTTGACGAGATACCTAATTTCATAAATTGTTAATTGTAAATAGAAAATTGTTTTTCTCTACCTACATTTATATTATATGACTTTTTTATATAAATTAATATAGGTTTTTGAGAAAAATAGAAAAGGAGTTTTAGAAATGCGAAAGAAACCTATAAGGAATAGTCAATATAAGACAATCCCAATATTTAAACAAGAGGTTATTAAAAATCCTCATACTTTATTTCCTATTGAGGAAATATATGACGAAGATAGATATTATTATGATGATGAGCCTATTTTTGATGATAAAGGCAATTATATAACAACTAAGAGAAATAAATATCTTATAGTTGATAGACTTGTTGGTTGTTATAAAGTAAGAAAAAGTAAAAAAAATGATAATAAAAAATCTAAACCTTTATTTGAATTAAAAAGCAATGTAGAAAAGGAGTTAATATAAATGGATAATGATAAAAAAATTGTAGCAATATATACGAGAGTTAGCACATCAGACCAAGTTAATGAGGGGCATAGTTTAGGAGAGCAAGAAAAAAGATTAAGGTCTTTATGTGATACTTATGATTATGAGGTATATAAAGTATATACTGACGCTGGTATTAGTGGAAAGTCTGCTGATAATCGCCCAGCATATCAACAAATGTTAAAAGATATGAGAAATAATAAGTTTAATCTTATTATGGCATATAAAATGGATCGTATTAGTAGAAGTATATCGGATTTTGAGGTATTTTTTAATGAGATTAAAAAATATAATTGTGGTATAGAATTATTATGCGAAAAGATAAATACTAATGACGCAGCAGGTATGATGTTCGCAAGATTATTAGGGGTATTCGCTCAATTTGAAAGAGAACTAATAAAGGAAAGAACTCTCGTAGGTGTTGAAAGTGCTGTTAAAAAAGGACATTTTGGAGGAAAACCACCTCTTGGTTATAGGCATAAAATTGCCGAAGATGGAAAAACAAAATTAAAAGAATGGGAAATCTATGAGGAAGAAGCAAATATTGTTAAAGAAATATTTGATTTATGTTCGAGTGGTAAAACATATCAACAAATATCAAATATACTTAGAGAAAAATATTCAAAGATAGTTGCTTATGTTAGAACTGATAAAGAAACGGGCAAAAAGAAAGAATATTATAGACAATGGACTGATGCCTCTATATCAGTAATATTAAATAATAAATGTTATATGGGAACTTATGAACACAGAAAAAGAGTTAAAGATAAAGACACCGAAGAATTAGTTGGTGTTGTTCCAAGTATAATATCAGAAGAATTATTTAATGACTGCCAAGATATGATATGTAGAAATGGTCGTAATTATTATAGGAGCAAAAAATATTTATTTATGCAAATATTAAAATGCCCTAGATGTGGAAGAATACTTGCTTGTAATGGAACAAGGAAAAGCAATGGTACTGAATATCTTTATTATAAGTGTAAAGACTGTGGTGTATATCTAAATGAGAAATTAATAGAACAAGCATTATTAAGTAAACTTAATTTCTTATTAGAATTAAGTACATTAATTAATAATGATAATTTAATTATTGATAGTGATATAGCACAAGATTTTGAAAATTGTCATTTAGACCACAAATTAAGATATGCAATAGACGAAAGCATAATAAAACATAAATTAAATATTGTAGAAAATAACTTATTAACTGAATTATGGAATATGACAAGTTATGAGGCAAAAAGTAAGTTTATTCATACTTATATTGATAATATAGTTATTAAGCAATATACAAATAATAGTAAGAAAATAAAAACGATTAAAGTATTAGATTTAAAACTCAAATCGCATAAAGTAAGTGAATTATTAGACTTAAATAAAAAGAACTTATTAGATGAAATAATTGACGATAAAGTATGTAGAGCAAGTATTGCAAAATTTAAAAAAGATACTGACGCCTTAGAATATATTAATATTCTTAAAAAGAAATATGATTTTAATATCATAGAAAATGTAATTGATAAAGAAGATACAAAAGAAGATTTATTAACATTAACACCTTGGGTATTTAAAATAATACAAGTTAGACCATCAAGTGTTATAGAGAAAAATAAAAACTATGGTTTATTATTACCATATAATCTTAACCTATTAATAAAAGATATAGATGTCAGCAAATATTCTAATATTGAGGTAAATGTTAATTAAATAATAAAAAATATGGTAAATAAAAAGTTTGAAATCGCTTTAAAGACCGGACCATTAGTAAATTAACCCTTGTAAAATAAGGGTTTTTATTTTTGAAACTAAATACGAAACTAAGTAAAATAATACAAAAGCACTTTTTTATGCACAACTTTTGTATATACAATCAAAAATATTTTCTAAATGATTGATACTAATATTAAAACTAGTACCATGGTCATACATTTGACCCTTTCTTTTTCCTTTTTTAAATGTTCCTATAGAAAAGCAAATCCTTATATTACCCTTTTCCAGTTCGTTTAAAAAGTGTTCGAATCCCTTAAATACAAAACATAAATATCTATTGTATCTAAAATATACAGTCCTATTTTCATATTTCCTTTCACCATATATTAAGAAAAGGTTGTTAATTTTTCTAGTAACCTTTTCTTTTATTAAATCAAAACTCCAAGATGTTTTATCATCTATAATATCCTTATTTTTATCAAAAACTAAAAGAATAATTTTATTACTTGCTCTATCTACCTTCAATTTATAATAATTGCTTTTATAATAAATCATTTTATTTGTATAAACTGATATGTTAAATGATTTATTAGATAATTTATGAGTAGGTTTGCATCCATAAGTTTCATATATCCTTTTTATTTCAAATAGATAACTATCAGGGGTTGCAGAGAACAATGTTAAATGGTTTTCCCTTTTCGATATTTTTGTCTTGATTTCAATCCCATTAAAATCAGGAATTTCAAAATTATTTGTTTGTATTCCTAAACTTTTTTCAAAGGTAACACCACTAGATCCATATCCATTGTAGGAATTTTTTATCCATCCTTTATGCATAATTATATCAGTTTGTTTTATCAAATAATCAAAGTCAGAATTTATCACTTTTAAATCTTTATCTCCTTTCTAATATAATTATTAGCCATAAACTCATAAAATCCCTCAAAAATAAAAAAATATAATCATTAGATTACATTTTTTCTAATTTAAATGGTGAGGTAGAACTTATACAATATTTTTTTTCTGCTAACGCTCTTGATAAATATAACATTACATTAAGGGCATTTTTTTTATAATTAATTTTCAAAAATTTAATAAATAAACTATGTAAATCATCATCACTATTTTCTATTTTTATAAGCTCATTTGCTATTCTAGTTGCTTCCTCCATAAATTCATTGTTACTCATTTGTTAACCACCCAAATAATTATAACATATAATATCGTTTTTGACTAGGTGTATATTAAATTTTATTTAAAGTATACTTAAAGTGGTGATGATATGAATACTGATACAAAGGAAAAATATGTGATCAAAGAATATTTTGCTATTAATCTCAAATGGTATAGGTTTAATAAAAATTATACACAGGAACATTTAGCAGAATTATGTGATTTGTCATCAAAATATATAAGTGATTTAGAAAGAGGAAAGTTCTCTCCGAGCTTTACTAAAATGGAGAAAATTGCAAGAGCTTTAAATATAGAGCCATATATGTTGATAAAACCTGATCACATAAATGATATTGATAGTTTGCCAGATAAGATTGATAAAAAGATTGGAAGAAATAGGAATAAAAAGTATAAGGTGGAATAGCGGTTTGTTTAATATTCTTTTAAAAATATAATTATAAATTTTATAAAAAGGTACACTAAAATTTATATCTATGGTATAATTAGCTTGTTTACATATGGAGGAAAAAATGGAAAATTTAGAAAAAAAATGTAATAATAAAGATTGTGTATGCGATGATAATTGTACTTGTAGCGAAGAACATTGTGATTGTGGTTGCAATCATGATCCATTGGTAATTGAAATGGAAGACGTAAATGGTGAAAAGGTAAAAGTACAGGTAGTTGGTACTTTTGATGACAATGATAAAAGCTATGCTATTGTAAATGACCTTGATAATGAAGAAAACTCATATATATTTGAAGTTCAATCAACTGAGCAAGGTGATATGCTTGTAAGTATTGATGATGAAAAAGAATTTGATAGACTTTGTTCTGTTGTTGAAAGGTTAACAAGTAAAAACTAATAGTTGACTTTTATTAAGAAATTATGCTATAATCTATTTGCAGTTGAAAATTGTAATTAGATTGTATCTATGGGGCTTTAGCTCAGCTGGCTAGAGCATCTGCCTTGCACGCAGAGGGTCAGGGGTTCGAATCCCCTAAGCTCCACCAATATGAAAATAACGTTGAAAAATCAACGTTTTTATTTTTGAAACCAAATATGAAACCAAGTAAATTTTATAAATTATCTAATAAATTAATAACTCTATCTTGTATTGTTGTGAATGAGCGAATATATGGTTTTTAGGGAATATAATTATAAATAAAAAAATTAATTTCCGTAATAATATTTTTTTTAAAATCTTATTTTTAAGACTAATAATAATTTAAAATCATATACTCACAGGGGTTATGTGTTACATTCTATTTATAAAGTTACCTTATTATTTATAATATTAATTGTTATCCCAATTATTATCATATAACTAATTAAACTAGATCCTCCATAACTAATAAAGGGAAGTGTTATTCCAGTGATAGGGAGTATTCCAATATTCATTCCTATATTTTGTATTTGTTGAAATATTAACATTGCAAGTATACCAGATATTATATACTTATATTGACCTTTACATTTCATTGCAATCTTTACAAGTTGCATATCAAAATATAATATTATGGCTATTAGCAAAATTGAAGCAATGAAACCAAAATTACTTGTAAACACAGAAAAAATAAAATCGGTTTGAGGTTCAGGAAAATATATTGGTGTACTTGCAAATCCATGACCAAAAAGCCCTGCACTACCGGTTGCAGCAAGTGCATTAGTCAATTGCATACCTGATCCATTTTGCCAATCAAGAATTCTGTCCATCCTGTAAAAAAAGTTCGTACCAAATATATCTATAAATTTATTTTGATTAAAGAAAAATAACCCTAAAAATACTCCCCCAAAAATACCAATAATAACAAATAGTGTAATAAACCACCTATATCTTATTCCATATATGAATAACATTACTATCATTATTGAAAAAAATATAAATATTATACCAGTATCGGGTTCTAAGAAAGTTAATATAGAGGGTATTAATGTTATAACAAAGCACTTTAATATTACCTTTATCTCATTTTTAAATGTTCGCTTTAGATTTTTTTTACCATATTTATCTAGTTCCTTAGCTAATACCAATATTAAAAATATTTTCACGAATTCACTAGGTTGAAAAGATCCAATTCCTGGGATAGTAAACCAACACTTTGCACCATTTGATTCAGTTCCAAAGAATAGTACTAACAGAAGGAAAACATTACTTATAATAAAAAGTATATCAGCATGTTCATACAAAAAATTACTTTTACCTTTAGCTATTATTATTATACATATAAACCCAATTAAATACCATATTAGTTGTTTAACATATAAATCATTATAAGATGCAGATAGCATTTTCTGACTGCTAAATATACTAAATATACTTATTACCATAAATAAAATAATAGGTATTATTAACTTTAGATTATTTATTATAGTCTTATTAGTCTTATTAATCATATTTTTAAATATTCCTTTCATAGGTTTTTATATAATCATTTTTATTATAGGCATTTATTTAGTAAATATTTGTCAATTAAAGCATAAAATTTATAAAAAGGAGTGTTTTTATGAAAAAAAAGTTACCAGGAATATATAAGGGAACTGTCAAAGCCATCAATATAAATCAAAAGCAAGCAATTTTTAGCAAAAATTATGAAGAAGAAAAGACTGAAATTGCAGCCGATGATAAAATAAACTATACAGAGGGAAACAATATTAATCGTAAAATAAAGGATATATTTTCATCCCCAAGTTATGTATATAGGGCAAACGTAACAATAACAATGCAAGATGGTGCAATTATCAAAAAAACTATTATCGGAAGAACCAATAATAGTCTTATAACAATAGATGATGAACTCATAGATGTGAGTAAAATTAGTCAAATAGATTTTCTAGACTAAACATTTTCAATAAATGTATCACCTAGACATCTAATACTACATATACATTCTAAATTCATTGTAAAGAATGATTCAGTTGCTGTATAAGTACCATCTTCATTTGCGATTAAAACTCTGAATGTAGCACAACAGTTATCTATTTTTTCTACTCTAAATACTGATGAAGTAGCAACTGGATCCACAACTCTTTGAGTTGGTGCACTCCATGGAGTAACACCATTACTCATACATGTATAAAGCATTACAGGTCTAGTATTGTAGTAAAGACATGAAAATTGACCTAAACTTGGTTTATCGCAACTTTCAATACAATCTTCTTCTCTATCAGCATTTTTTTGTAGTAAATATATAACTTTTAATATATCACTAATACAATTACAATTATTTTTGCACATAATGTATTCCACCCCTTTATTATATTTTCTATTATAGGATATTCGAGTATTGATTAAAAGTGTAGGTATTTTGCTTGTTTTTTCCATAAAATATAGTATAATTATAATAGGTGATAAAAATGATGAGTTATCAATATTTAATAATACTTGCGGTGCTTTTATTTATTGTGATAATTGTATTAAAGGCAAACAAAAAAGATTTTTATATAGAATCAAATAAGTTAGTTGATTATTTAGGTGGGAAGGACAATATTATTTCAATGGAAGTAAATATGTCTAGATTTAAGGTTACATTAAATGATGTAACAATAGTAAATAAAGAAGCAATTCAAAAAATGGGCGCAAAGGGAATAGTTGAAATAGATAATCAACTAAAAATAATACTGGGGCCAAATGCAAAAACTTTGCTTAAATATATTGAAGATTTAAAAAAATAATATATAAAAAGTGATATACATTTTATAAAATGAGTATCACTTTTATTTTTATATTTAATATAATTCCTTACATACTCCTTCATTAGGAACATAGAAACAATGATTTTTATATCTACCACTATTTCTTTGATTAAACCATGTGGGTCTACAACTATTGCCTGTGCCCGGTGCATAAAACCAAAGGGCATTAGTCGCAGGATGAAAGTATTCTCCATTTATAACCCTTTTAGCAAGATTTTTTTCAGCTGTACTTGCAGAACTATAAAATAAAGGACTATTTATGCTAGAAAATCCACCTGGACTTTGATATACCATTTGGTAAATACTAGTTATATTTTTAAAGTCTAAGCAATTTCCTATAACCCTATTTACTCCAACATTTCCAACCATAAGCATACCAAGATTCCCTTCACCTGTTGCTTCTGCCCTCATAAGCCTAGCTAGTAAATCAAGTTCTTTTGTATTATACGCAACAATTCCCATATAAACCTCCTAGTGTATTATATGCTTTGATACAATAAAATTATTTCTATTTATTGCTAAAATAAAAAAAATATGATATTATTATCAAGAAGCAATTATAGGGGATTAGTTAAATGGTATAATAGGAGTCTCCAAAACTTTTGTTGGGAGTTCGATTCTCTCATCCCCTGCCATGTGAATGAATTGAACCACTTGGTTCGTTTAAATAAATTAAGGAAGACTGTAAATATGGAAAGGATATATAATAAATTAGTTCGTGATAATATTCCAGATATTTGTAGAGCTAATGGTGAGGAACCTTTTATCCGTATATTAAGCGATAAAGAGTATTGGAAGTACTTGTTAAAAAAAGACCAAGAAGAATTAGATGAAGTAGCAACTGCTGAATCTTTAGATGAAAGAAAAAAAGAATTAGCTGATAAATTAGAATTAATCAGAGCTATGGCTGAATTTAGTGGATTTAGCTTAAGTGAAATTAAAGAAGAAGCTGATAGAAAGAAGCAAAAAAATGGTGGTTTTGAAAAAAGATTGCTATTAGAAAAAGTTGTAACGAAATAGAAAGGTTAGTAAAAATAAAGAGTTTGGAAAGCCCTTCTTTCTACGTGCCAGATATCGATAAAGTTCAAATCCTATTTGGACTTTTATATAAAGTGTAGTGAGGTGTCATAATGAAATTTTTATTAGGAAGTAAAAATCCATCAAAAAGAAATGCACTGGAGATAGCATTAAAAAAACTAGAATTTAATGACTATGAGATTATCTCTTATAATGCGCCATCTAATACTAATAGTAAACCTATTGGTTATGAAATAATAAGAGGAGCTGAAAATAGAAATTTAGCCATAAAAGAATATGCCACTAAAAATGATATTGAATACGATTATCTATGTTCTATAGAAGGTGGTTTTTCATTAGATGAAAATGGGATTCCATTCGTAGTGACTTATTGCATTATGGAAGATAAAAATGGGAAAAAATCTACTGGAAAATCATTAGGAGTAAGAATTACTAAAGTAATGTTTGATTATTTAAAAAGTGGTGGTTCATTGAATAAAATTATTGGGGAAATAATGCAAAAAGATAATAATAAACAGTCACTTGGAATTATAGGATATCTGACTAATGGACTATATGATAGAGCAAATGTTGATAGTGAAGCTGTTGTTTCTAGTTTAGTCCCCTTTATTTATAATGAACAAAGGGAAAGATTAAATCAATATATTAAAAAGATGCGAAAATAAAAAAATTGGAAACTCGTTCAGTTTACGTGCTAGATATTTGTTCGCTTTATATAGCAATTTAATATATACAGGAATCTATAAGTTAGGTTTCTTTTTTTAAGTCTTTTAATTATTTCTTCTTGAGTTCCATTTTTGATAACCGATTTTTCTTTCTCATTAATGGTTGGATGACCTCACTTCCGTTCAACTATATTATAATAGTTTTCTTTATATTTTTTCATTCAATTAAATAACATTCCAAAACTTAATAATCCTTCATCTACAGCAACAGAGCAAGCGGAGTCATTATTTATTAAAACTCTAATAATAATTTGTTTTTTTCATGTAATGTATTTGCTGTTTTTACTTGTTTTTAAGATATCATATCTATATTTATCAATTAGTCTTATTAAGTATTTTATTATATCTTTTCTAATGCCGCATTTTTTGAAAATATTATTTATTGTGTTTCCTTGTTTTCTTTCTTGATATATAGTTATCTTATTTCTATAACTTAATTTTGGCATATAAAAATCCCGTTTCTATTCCAAGAAACGGGGTTCATATCATACTAACAGTTGTTTTTTGTTATAGTACACCATTTGTTAGTTTATGAAGTTTATTGTAACTACTTAATATAATGACTGTTATTTTCTTTATGTTGTTTACCAATATGAGTAATAGCACTAAGGTTTTAGTTAAAAATTTTTCATCTTTTGCACATACAATAAATGTGACTTTATCATTATTTTTAATCGTAACATAAGGTATATTTTTATTTCTAACTCTTTAGATTTTTTACCTTTTAAATCTTTTTTGTTTTTAAAATACTCTTTAATATTTATAGAAAGTAGTTTCTGTGAATAATAACACATGGGATCATTAGCACTCGAAACAGCTTCTGATTTAGAAAATACCATAACATCTTCATAATAACGAAGTGGCTGATATTTATCGTATTGTTGCTAATTGGCTTAGTGATACAAAAAATTAATAAGTGAATTAGAAAAGGTTGAAAATGAATTTGTAGCTGATTCTAATTATGATATTCAATTAGAAAGATGTCAAGATTATTTTAAATATTTGTTTCGTATATTTAATAAAACATTAAATATATATAGTATTGAGCTTTGTCAACATATTGATTAAAATATATTACATTTTAATAATATAATTAAAAAGTAAATTCAAAATTAATATAATCGCATTTAATATACTAGAAATATATATTAAAGGCGGTGATTTTATGGATGAAAAATTTGAAATAGAGGTTTTAACTAGACTCGCAGTTATAGAAAGCAAGATAGATGATTATAATAATATAAAAGAAAAATCAGAAAAAGCTTATAATATTGCTAAGAGGAATGAAGAGGTAATACAGAAAATTGAAGACAGGAATAAATGGCTTTGGAGAACAGCATTAAGCGCATTAATAACAGGACTTGTAGGAATACTTATATTTTTTATAAAAATAGGTATAGGAGTTGGTTAATATATATAAAAAAGTCTAGAATTTTCTAGGCTTTTATGTTATAATTAATTTGTAATTGCCCAATAGCCAAGCGGTAAGGCATCAGACTCTGAATCTGACATGCGTTAGTTCGAATCTAACTTGGGCAGCCATACGGCCTGTTGGTGAAGTGGCTTAACACACTGCCCTCTCACGGCAGCATTCATGGGTTCGAATCCCATACAGGTCACCAAATAGTAATTAAAGTCCTTATATTTTATAAGGCTTTTTATATTTATCCAGTTATTAGATATACCATTCACCCCATTCATAGATTAGTATATTTCCTCATATAAATATTTACTAAAATAGGGATTAAGTAAATTATTTTGTAAAATATAGTTAAAAACGTTGCAGATCTTCTTAACATATGTTATAGTAAAATAGTCCGATGCTAGTACAGGTCGGACATTTTTTATTCCTTTACTTCAAAATTCGACAGAATACAACAAAATAATATGATAATATACAGAACTCGAGGGGGATTTGTATGTATAGAGAATTAAATAAAAAGGAGTTAAATTTATTTATAGACAAATACTTTAAAGAGTGGGGAAACGATATTAAAAAAGTATCAGTCATTTCCTATAATGGTGTAGATGAGTATTTAGTTAATGAATGTTATTTATTTATAATTAGTGGTAAAATCTAATTACGAATATCTCTTTAAATCATTCTATTTAAGAGATAATAAAGTAGAAAATTACAATATCAAAAAGTATAACATTACTATTATGATACCTTTATAAATAGACAAGAAGTCTTTTTAAATAACATGAAATATATTTGAAAAGGTTCAATATTTTTTAATCATAGACATTGGATTAAAATAATGTGTCTAACAAAATGTTAGATTTTTTTTAATTTTTCTTAGTTATTTTGCTATAATTAAATAGGTGATAACATGAATAAAAGATTAAAATATATAATATTTCTTATACTCCTAATTATATGGATTTTACTTGTTTATCTAGTTAAAACAAATAAAATAGTTAATTTTGATAATTATATTTATAACTATTTATCAGGCATATCTAATAATAATTTAACTAGTTTTTTTAGATTTATTACATATTTTGCAAACTATCAGATAATAGTATTACTTTGCATATTATTGTTAATATTAATAAAGAATAAATGGATTGGTATATCAATTAGTATTAATAGTATTTTTAGTACTATTATAAATAAAATATTAAAATCTATATTCGCAAGACCAAGACCTGATGTTTTAAAATTAATTAAACAGGGTGGTTATAGTTTCCCAAGTGGTCATGCAATGGCAAGCATGAGTTTTTATGGTTTCTTAATATACATTATTTATAAATCAAGTCTTAACAAAAATATAAAAATAATATTAATAATAACTTTAACAACATTAATCCTACTAATAGGATTAAGTAGAGTTTATCTTGGGGTTCATTACGCTAGTGATATTATAACAGGCTATATTACATCCATTCTTTGCATGTTTATTTATGTTGAAATTATACAAATACTTAAAATCAATTCCTGTTAAATATCCTCTATAATTTAAGTAAACATTATGTAATACTTTATACATTTTTTATATAAAAATCTTTATGTTTCTCAATATACATGGTATACTATGAATAGGAAAGAAGTTGATTATATGTTTAAAAAAGACACAAAAAAAGACTCATTAGATGTACAAAAGATTAATGAAGGTGTTTTACTTTTAAATAAAATGTTAAAGGTATTATTTTTTGTTTTAATTGTAGTTGCAATAATGATAATAACATATGTTATTAAAGAATGGAAAATACTAGTATTTCTTAAAATATTATTTAAAATACTTTCTCCATTATTTATAGGCATAGTGATTGCTTGGCTATTCAATCCAATTGTTAAGTTCCTAACGAAACATAAAGTAAATAGAGTACTAGCAACTATAATAGTTTATTCGGTCTTTTTAACTATATTAGTTGTAATATTAGTAAATAGTGTGCCAGTCCTTACAAACCAGTTAAATGACTTTATAAATATAGTACCCACAATTACTGAAAATTTAAATGAAATAGTTGATAAATTATTAAAATTTTTGGAACCTCTATTAAATGAAAACATGAGTGAGGTAAAGCAAGAGGTATATTCTGCAATTATACAGATTGGTAAAGATATAACAGTTGAGTTCCCTGATAAAGTAATAGGTTTCGTAACCAACTTAATTTCAGGACTTGGAACTTTCGTCGTTGGACTATTTATTGGGCTTTATATGTTATTTGATTTTGATAATGTGAGCAGAATATTTATAAGTATTTTGCCCAATAAAGCTAAAGAAGATGCAAGAAATCTAATTGATGTATCTAATAAAACTTTAGTAAATTATATACAGGGAATATTATTTACAATGACACTTGTGTTTATTGGAAATGCTATTGGTTTTTCAATAGGTGGGCTTAAGGCATCTATATTATTTGCACTTTTCTGTGGAGTAACAAATGCTATTCCATATGTTGGGCCATATATTGGTGGTATTCCTGCTGTTATTGTTGGATTTACGCAAAGTGTTCCAACAGGTATTATAGTATTAGTAAGTTTAGTTGTAGTTCAACTTCTTGATAATGTAATATTTACTCCTCTTGTTCAAAGTAAAGGATTAAAATTACATCCTGTAACAATAATAATTGGACTTTTAGTATTTGGTCAATTTTTTGGTATACTTGGAATGATACTTGCTGTTCCATGTATTGCGGTTATAAAAACTATATTCTCTTATTTTAATGAAAAGTATGAGTTTATAAAAATAAATAATCAAATTAATGATGAAGTAAAAATGAAAGAAAAAGTGGAAAATGCAAAAAATTGAGGGGATATTATGGATTACTGTAATTAGTTTTATAGTATTCTACTTAATACCGATTTGTTCGTACGCATTGATTAAACCAACATCAGATATTTTGGCAAATATATTTGTCCTATTTATAAATATAGTTTATTCATTTATTATTGGAGTTGTATTAACTAAAAAATATGGTTTTAAATTTTATTATTCAATAATTATAGGAATATTATTTATACCATCAGCTATCCTAGTTTATAATTTATCAACAATTTACTTTGCAATAATATACGTTTTAATTGCATTAATCGGTTCATTGTTATTTAATGGTTACAAAAAAGTTAAGTAAAAAAATCCTAATAGGATTTTTTTATAAAAAATTATATTGCAATTAAGGTTATTTCTGTTGGATAAATAGGTGAACTATTATATCTTAAATAAAATTTATAATCATCATGTATATCATATATCATTTTAGGAATTTTCCATAAATCTTCGTTATTGTGATAAACTGAAATTAAAAGTTTAGGATGATCATTTAAAATGTGGTTTTTTGCTCCTAAAATAGCCTTTTGTTCAAATCCTTCAATATCAGCCTTTATAAGAGTTATAGGCTCTTTAATATCATAATCAAGTGTTGTAACTGAAACATCATTACCTCCTTGTGATGAGAGTGTGTTAGCAGATGGACTTTCATTATTAATTAAAGACATACTACCTTTCTCATCTGAGATACCTTTTAATCTAAATTCAATATTATCTAAATCTTTTAAGTTATTTTTTAATTCGCTAAATATATCTGGTGTAATCTCATAACAATATATTTTTTTATAGCAGTTAACACCATAGTTTTTTATGTAAGATAAAACCGTATCTCCATTATAAGCTCCTAAATCAACAATAACTTCATCACTTGAACATTTTACTAGGTCTAAATCAAAATAATCATCAAATAAATATTCCCTTGTTTGAGAAGTAGTTAAAAAGTCATATCTATACCAGTTATTCAAAATAGAATAAAGTGTCTTTTTAGAACGATAATCACATAAGTGGTTGTATAGCCATATAAAATCATCAATATGATTAGTAAGAGTCTCTTGTTTTAACCTTATCTGCTCATAATTATTATTATTTACATCAAGAACGCCCCAATATCCAAATTGATTAAAGAAATTCATACAACTTGTTTTTGTCTCATCAGGTATACTATCAAAACTACTTCTAATTTTATAATATAATTCTTTTTCATCCAGAGATTTTATTTCATTTACTAAACTAAAAAAATTCTTATCAATTATATTCATTAGTTTTATTCCTCCCCAATTTAAATATATTAATATGTATGGAATAATATTTAATATTAAAGTCTTATTTATAAAAAATAATCATATAATTTATTAAGTTAGGCTAGGTGAGGTATATGATAGTAATAGATCCATCAAAAGGTGGAATTAATAGTGGAGTAATTGGAAATGGAATAATAGAGAAAGAATTTAATTTATTAATAAGTCAGTACATATATGATAGATTAAAAGAACTAGGTGCAGATGTAAAAATAATTAGGACAACTGATGAATATATAAGTGATGAGGATAGAGCAAATAATATCCTAAATGCATATGGTAATAATTCAAAAGTGGTAGCCTTATCAAATAGATTAGGTTCATCGGATTCAGGAGTTGAGATTATTTATGCACTTAGAAATAAGGATACTTTAGCAAAATCTATAAATAATAATTTAGAAGATGCTGGGCTCAGTGTAAGTAAATATTATCAAAGAAGAAGAGAAGGTGATACATCAAAAGATTATTATGATATCCAAAATGACACTGGGGTTATAGAGACAATAATTGTAAACTATGGTAATGTTAATAACAGTACTGATGCAAATAATATAAAAAATAATTATAAAAAATATGCTGAAGCAGTAATTAAATCACTTGCTAATTACCAAGGTATACCATATTCTTTAAATGGTGCTTCGTCTAATACTTATACTGTTAAATCAGGTGATAGTTTATATTCCATTGCTAATAAATTTAATACAACCGTAGATAACTTAAAAAAAGAAAATAATTTATCAAGTAATAATTTATCAATAGGTCAAATTTTAGTTATACCTACAGCTAAAGAGGAAATAGTTTCACAAACGTATGTAGTTCAAAGTGGAGATTCTTTATACAAGATAGCGCAGAAATTTAATACAACTGTGAATGAATTAAAGAAATTAAATAATTTAAGTAGTAATTTACTTCAGATAGGTCAAGTACTTACAATTAGTGGGAAAACAGATATTGAGCCAAGTGATAATATATATATAGTAAAAAGTGGAGATAGTTTATATCAAATAGCACTTAAATATAATACAACGGTAAATGAGATTAAATCATTAAATAATTTAACTAGTAATTTACTTAGTATAGGTCAAAAATTAAAAATACCAAGTTCAAGTAGCTCTAATGAGTACTTAATATATACAGTAAAAAGTGGAGATAGTTTATACCAAATAGCACTTAAATATAATACAACAGTAAATGAAATCAAGTCATTAAATAATTTAACAAGTAATTCACTTAGTATAGGCCAAAAATTAAAAATACCAAGTTCAAGTACCTCTAATGAGTACTTAATATATACAGTAAAAAGTGGAGATAGTCTATACCAAATAGCACTTAAATATAATACAACAGTAAATGAAATCAAATCACTAAATAATTTAACAAGTAATCTACTTAGTATAGGACAGCAACTAAAAATACCAAATTAGGTATTTTTTCTTTTTGAAAGTGTGATATAATGTAAATGGTGATATTTGTGAAGATCATTAAAATAAGTGCTTTATGGTGTCCTGCATGTTTGATTACTAATAAGGCAATAGATAAATTTATAAGTGAAAATAAGGATATTGAGTTAATAAGTTTAGATTATGACTTTGATGAAGAAGTAGTAAAAAAATATGATGTTGGTACTACTTTGCCTGTTTTAATATTCGAAAAAGATAATAAAGAATTATGTAGAATTATAGGGGAAAAAAACTATGATGATATAGTGAAAGCAGTAGGTGAATTAAAATGAAAAGATATATAAAATTATTTGTAATAGGATTACTATTTTTAGTATTTCCATTAAACGCTAATGCTGAAGAAAGAGTAGTTAATATACATTTATTCTATGGAAAGGGTTGTCCTCATTGTGCTGCCGAAGAACAATTTTTAAATGAATATTTAAAGGACAAGCCTAATGTGAAATTACATACATATGAGGTGTGGTATAATAGTAATAATCAAAATTTACTATCAGAAGTTCAAAAACAGATGGGTTCAAAGGGCTCAGGGGTTCCTTATACGGTAATTGGTAAGAAAACAGTTACAGGTTATGCAGATGGATCAACAGATGAAACTATAAAAAAATATATTGAATATTATTTAAATGAAGAAAATGATTATAGAGATTACGCTGGTGAAATAACTGGTGTTAGTAAAAAAACAAATACGATACAAAAAGATGATAATCCTGAAGATGAAAATACTAACATTGATGAGGAAGTAGAAGTACCAGTACTAGGTAAAATTAATGCCAAAAGTGTATCTTTACCGCTTCTTGCAGTTGTTATTGGATTTGTTGATGGATTCAATCCATGTGCAATGTGGATATTAATATTTTTAATAACAATGCTGTTTAACATGAAGGATAAAAAGAAAATGTGGATACTAGGTTTAACATTTATAATAACTTCAGGTATAGTTTATTTACTTTTTATGTTAACATGGTTAAATCTAGCTACATTTATAAGTAAAATATCATTTATAAGATTATTAATTGCATTAGTCGCAATCGTTGTTGGTATAGTAAATTTATCAAAGTATGTTTCGTCTATAAATAAAAAAGATGAAGGATGTGACGTAGTAGATAAAAAGGAACGTAAAAAAATAATGGATAAAATAATATCTATAACAAAAGAGAAAAAATTTATTATTGCATTATTTGGCATAATTGTTCTTGCAGCGTCAGTTAATATTGTTGAACTTATGTGTTCAGTAGGATTACCCCTTATATTTACTCAAATACTCGCAATGAATGATTTATCAACATTTAATTATTTTATATATATGCTTATATATATATTCTTCTTCCTAATAGATGATATAGTTGTATTTGCTATATCTATGGTAACTTTAAAAGTGACAGGATTATCAACTAAATATACAAAGTATTCACATTTAATTGGTGGTATAATAATGCTTATTATTGGTATACTTATGATAATAAAACCAGAATTACTAATGTTTAATTTCTAAGATCTAGATTATGTCTAGATTTTTTGTTATAATTATTTGTATTAACAAGTTAAAGCAGGGGGGATAATTTTATTTATGAAAAAACAAAAAATTTATGAATATAATAATATAAATTATATTGAAGCAAGAAATTCATTAGCAAGCTATCTAAAAAAAGAAATCGCAAAGTTAATTAAAAGAAAAGATTATGATAAAATAATGATAGTATGTATAGGTACTAGTAAAGTAATATTTGATAGTTATGGTCCCATAGTTGGTTCAATACTTAGTAGAGCTTTATTTCCTTTTGACGTAAGGGTTTATGGTACAATTGAAAAACCAATAAATGGACTTAATATTGAGTCATTTATTTTAAAAAATGCTAGTGAGTTTAATAAAAATTTAGTTATTGCTGTTGATAGTATGTTTTCAAAATATGAAACTAATAAATCTATATATGTTTCTAATCGTGGATTAAAACCAGGATCTGCACTAGGAAAAAGTTTCCCTACTATAGGAGAATTTTCTATAGGTGGAATAGTCTCAAATTATAGTGATCCTATCGTTGATAATATAGATGATATATTAGATATGTGCAATATAACTTGTGATGCACTATTTATGGCACTAAAATCAGATATTATGTATGAACAAGTAGATACCGAATGCTATAAACGTGTAGTGGAAAATAACAAAAGGTTATATTTAGGAAATTCAAAATATAAGGCTTAAAGTCTTTTTTTTAATTTATGAACATATACTTTTAATAGTGAAAGGATATGTTTATGAATAATAAAATTACTATTGGTATTCCAAGAGCATTACTTTATTATAAATACAATGTTTTATGGCAAAGTTTTTTTAAAGAACTAGGTATAGATACTCTAATAAGTCCTGAAACAAATTATGAAATACTTGAAAATGGTAAAAAAAATACTATGTCAGAAGCTTGCCTTTCAATGAAAATATATGTTGGACATGTTGACTACTTAAAAGATAAGGTTGATTATATTTTAGTTCCTAGAATAGTTTCATTAGAAAAAGGTATGAAGTTATGCACTAATTTTAGTGCATTATATGATATATTAAATAATACATTTGATATAAATATATTGAATTATAATATTGATGTAGATAAAGGTATAACAGAGGAATTAGCATTTATAAAGATGGGACAAGAATTAGGATTTGGAAAGATACTTTCATTAAATGCATATAAGGCTGCTAAGAAAGAGGAATATAAACAAAATAAAATTAATTATTTACTACAAGAGAAACGATTAAATAGAAATAAAACTAAAGTTCTATTAGTTTGTCATACATATAATTCAAACGATAATCTAGTAGGGAAGTTAGTAACAGATAATCTAAAAGAATTTGGTGTTGATGTAATATATGCAGACATAATTAATCCAGATGGAGATAGATTATTATATAAAAATATATCAAAAGCGCTATATTGGACTTATAATCAAGAACTTTTAAACTCCATCGAAGAGTACAAGGATAAAGTAGATGGAATAATATTTCTTTCAACGTTTCCGTGTGGACCAGATTCTCTTGTAAATGAGATGTGTTCACATAAGATTGATAAAAAAATGATAACAATTTTAATTGATGAATTATCCACAATAGAGGGACTTCAAACTAGACTTGAAAGTTTTATAGATATTCTAAGGAAGGATAGATTTTATGAATGATAAAGTAATTAGTTTTCCTATTTTAGCAGATTATAATACTCCTATAAAATTTATGATAGAAAAAATGACCAACTATGAAGTAAGACTTTCACCTAAAATGACAAAAAATACATTAGAGATTGGATCAAAATATTCACCGGATTATGCATGCCTCCCATTTAAATATACGCTTGGTAATTATATAGAAACTTTGGAAAATGGTGCCAATGTTATTATGCAAGCAGGTGGTGGTTGTAGATTTGGATATTATTTTGAACTGCAAAAACAAATACTTAGTGATTTAGGATATAATTTTGAATTTTATTCATTAACTGAAAGTGATGTAAATGGAATATCCTCTATTTATAAAACATTAAAAAATTTAAATCCTAATATAAAAAGGGTTAGATATTTATATTATTTATTATTAACATTTCTTATGATTTACTATATGGATAAATTAGATATGTATATAAGAAAAAATGTAGGCTTTGAAATTAATAAAGGCAGTTTTGATAGAGTAAAAAAGTCTATGCTTACTAAGTTTTCAAAAACAAGAGGATTTTTGGATTTAATAAAAACGTATTATTATTATAGAAAAAAATTTAAAAATATAGCTCTAGATAAACCAAAAAATTGTCTAAAAGTTGGCATTGTTGGAGAACTTTATACATCAATGGAACCCCATTCAAGTTATTTTATAGAAAGAGAACTTGCAAATATGAATGTAGAGGTAACAAGATATACTAATGTAACATTTTTACTTATAACCAAAAGATTTAAGGAGAAATATTACTTAAGGAAGATAAAAAAATATTGTAAATTCACGATGGGTGCAGACGCTATGGATAATGTAGCTAGGGCTAAAATATTAATTAAAAAAGGTTATGATGGTATTATTCATATTAAACCATTTGGATGCGTTCCTGAAATAGGTGCAATGAAAGTACTAGAAAATTTATGTGATGATGAAAAAATACCTATAATGTTTTTAACATTTGATACAAATACTAGTGAGCTTGGAATTAAAACTAGACTTGAAGCATTTCATGATATGTTACTTATGAGGAGGGGAAATGAAAAATAATGCATATTTAGGAGTGGATATCGGGTCAATATCTACTAAAGGAGTAATAATAGATGATTCTAATAATATAATTGCTTGTGAATATATAAAGACGCAGGGTAATCCAATTAGTGCAGTAAAGCAATTAATTAAAAGCTTAGAGTCAAAATTTGATTCTAATTTATATAAAATAGTTTCAATAGGGACAACTGGTAGTGCCAGAAAATTAGCAGGGAAAATGCTAGGAGCAACTACGATAAAAAATGAAATAACAGCCCATGCAATAGCTACAATAAGCATACATCCAGATGTAAGAACAATAATAGAAATAGGAGGACAAGATTCTAAAATTATATTAGTAGATAAAAAAATTGTAACTGATTATGCAATGAATACTCTGTGTGCAGCAGGGACAGGGGCATTTTTAACAAATCAGGCTAAAAGATTAGATATAGACATAAATGATTTTGGAAGTATAGCTTTAATGTCAAAAAATCCAGTTAAACTAGCAGCAAGGTGCAGTGTTTTTGCAGAATCTGATCTAGTTCATAAAGCCCAGTTAGGATATAAAAAAGAGGATATAGTATCTGGATTATGTAAGTCAATAGTAAATAATTATTTAAATAATGTTGCTAAAGGTAAAAAAATATTATCACCTGTTGTTTTTCAAGGTGGAGTAAGTAAGAATATTGGTGTTGTAAAAGCATTTGAAGATGAACTTAAAACAAATGTAATAGTTGATGATATAGGACATCTTATGGGAGCATATGGTATAGCTATAATGAGTAAAAAATCAGTAAAAGATAATGATTTCTCATTTAGAATATCAGATGCCAATTTTGAAACTAAAGTGTATGATTGTAGCGGATGCGCTAATAATTGCGAAGTAATAAGAATATATAAAGATATGAAATTGATGGATTCATGGGGAAATAAGTGCGAAAATGGTTTAAAATAGTCAAAAATGCTTTACAAAACTAGGGGTATTTATGTTATAATGTATTCAAGTATATGAAGGTATTACAATGGGGAGTGAATAGCATGACACAAAAACTTGATTATAGTAGAGAAGAAGCAATGGATATACTAAATAATGAAAATTATTCAGATGAAGATAAAAGACAAATATATGATAAATACATGGGTGATTTAAAGAGAAAACGTAAAGATAAAATTGTGGAAAGATTAAATTTATATGCATTAAATATTCCAATTATAACTAAGGAAATATATATTTCAAAATTAAAGGAATACGAAAATGATGATTTATCAAAACCATTTGAAATTATCGAACAAGAACTTAGAAATTTTGAGAATGAAATGAAATCTAAATACGATGAATATTTAAAAGAAAAAAATGCAGGAAATATAGAAATAGTTCCAGATATTAAAGCTAACGATAGTGAAGAAGAAACATTTGATGATACTATATTTAATGATCCAATAATTGAAGAAGATGAAGAGGAAGTAACACCATCTTTAGTTATAAGTGATGAGGTTAGTGTATTAAATGAGGAACCAGAATTACTTGCTAAACCCTTATTCGATAATAATTCAGAGGAAGTAGAAGAAATCATGCCTGATGAATTTAATGATTCGGAAAAAGGAAATGCAAGTGCAATAATACTAAGTATAATAGCAGTGATAATTGGTGTTGTTGTAATGTATTCTATTATTAGACTAAATTAAAAAAGTATATTACTAGATTGTAAATAAAATGTAAAAAGTTACTTGTTAGGTAACTTTTTTCTTCCCTTTTATTGACAAATAACTCCGGGGGAGGGTATTCTATAGATAATAGATAGGAGAAAATTAAATATGAGAAGAAAAAGGTATATGACACAAAAAAGAAAATTAAAAAGAAAAAGACTAGCACTATTATCAGTATTAAGTATATCAATGATAGGATTAGGTGCAGGGGTATTATTTTTAGATAATAATAGTGATTTATTAAGTAGGTTAGGAGCTAGTGTTGTTAAAACATGTCCAAAAGGAGGTATATCAAATGGTAATGGAACTTGTACAATATATGTATCACCAACATTAATCTGTGGCAAATATTATACTTTGGTAGGTGATAAATGTAAAAATAAAACTTTTGGTACTGAGGTGGATGCTATTAAAAAATGTCCAACAGGATATGTTTTATCAGGTAATAAATGTACATATACATATATAGAAACAACAAACAACAATAATAACGAAACAAATTATAATTCAAATGCAGCTACAGAATGTGAAAAAGCAGGAGGAACATACAAAAAAAATAGTGCAGGAAAATACCAATGTGTAAAAACATCAACAAACAACAATAATAACAACGTAAATAAAAATTCAAGTAATACAAATAATAGTAGCTCATCATCAAATAGTAGCGCTAATAACAATACAACAATAAAAGAAAA
>JAGBAW010000004.1 GCA_017938725.1 Bacilli bacterium
ATATAAAGAACAAATAATATAAATGAATAACTAAATAAATGTCCAATATAAATTAATATTTTCAAATTAATAAATTTATAACTTAAATAATATACTACCGCACATAATAAGGATGATATTGATAAATATACATATATACCAGCACCCTCATATGATAGATAGTTACCTAAAATACCATAATAACCTATTAAATTTAGTATTATAGGCACAAACAATATACCAGTAAACCATGCTGCTTTATATGGCATATTCTTCCCAAAGTTTTTACTGAATAATGATATTGATAAAAATATTACCATTTCTACTGATAGGGAAATAATTTTATAAATGTTTGACATATCAGTCCAATTAGTAAATGCAAATATTATACTTGCAAGTATTATTAATCCTGACCCTAAATATAATAATGCTCTATCTTTATTAGCCTCTTTTTGTCTTATTCTTTCTTCTTTCCTTCTTTCAAGTTCTATCTTAGTTGGGCTTCCACATTTTGAACAAAATTTGCTATCTTCATTAATTTTATTTCCACATTTTGTACAATATTTCATACTCATACCTCCTTTTAAATATTATATAACATTTTTAATATAAATGAAAGTATAAAATAAATCCCATTTATTTAATTAAGAATATTAAAAAAATTATGATCTTTTATTTATCATAATTTTTAATTAAGTTTTTTAATTATCTCATTAAGAGTTAATTTTTCACTTGCTTCAAATCCATGAAGCCCATTATAATGTAATTTATTCTCATTCATATGAGCAGTTTCATCCATTATAACTATTCTCTTTGAATTATGTCTTTTACCTACTTCGAAGTCATTTGGATCATGTGCAGGGCTATTTTAACAACCCATTTAATAAAATTAAACTCTATATGTAAAAAACATACCACTAATGCTATAGAAGGTACGCTTTCTAATACTTGTTTAAAATTTATTCACTAGTTCCATCGTCACAAGCACATCCACCGCCACCTGTAACACAAGCACATTGTGTATTTGATGTTGAATAATTAACAACTTTAAAATTAAGAATTTTCATTACTATCATATTCCTCCTTTCATATATAATATCATAATTTTAATTATTATGCAAAATAATGTGGTAAAGTTCTACTTATTGGATTTATTATATTTTTTAATTCTGAATGCAAGTAATAATCAGCTTGATATCCAAAACTAATTGGTACTAATTTTTTACTAATTGCTCGTACTACCTTAATTTGTGAATCGGATGATTCTGACAAATCAACAAATACAGCATTTAAATCATCAATTAGTTTGTTAAAATTATATGTTTCAGTAATATCAGCATATTCACCATTAGACCATAGCCATGAAATCTTTTGTGAATTTTCGTAAAAATGATAATATCTTCCATGATCATGTGGAGTTTTTATATTTTTAATTGAAGGAACTATATAATTTGGATTTTCCATTGCAAGTAATAAATTATACTCGGCTTCTTGCAAAGCTTTTAGCATTGCATCATTAATATTACCAATAGAGGCTGCAGCACCACTTACAAAACATGGATAATCCTTACTTATTATTATTACCAAAAATACAGGAAGATATTTGGATTCTAAATTTAAAATATGAATTTTTCTATTTTTGACCCTCCAATAATTTATTCTTTTTTTTATGTGTTCTGAAAAATATTTTGGATTAACATGTTTTGGTGATTTTTGTTTATACCAAGAACGCATCACTGCATCTCTTTCTATTAACTCAGCTAAAGCACGCTTTTTAGCTTCATCATAATTAGAATATGCTGCAATACCGGAAGAATCACTTAAAAATAATTTTTTTTCTTTTTTATGACCATAGTAAACAAAATCTGTTGGTATATAATATTTACCAGTCATATCTTTTGTCCATTCTATTTTATTATTACTATTATAAGAAGATAAATTCCACAAAAGACGCTGATTTTGAGATAATGGTGCAATCTCTTCTGGCTTATAAAAATATTCTGAGTTTTCTGATGAACCAATATAATCTATTTTAACAATGCTAGAACGATACCTCTCATATCCCTCTATTATTGCCTTGCAAACTGCTTCATTGTAAGAAACTCCAGTTGCTCCGGCAATTCTTTTACCATCCTTTCCGTATTTAGACCATGCTCCATAAAACGATGCATCTTCAATACTCAAATCATTTATTCCATAACTTTTAACTGGTTTATCTTCTCCCACGTATTTCTGTGCGATATCTGGTAATAGATTAGCATACTTAAATAATTCATTAGAAGAAGAATATCCTATTGCAATTGCTAAAATTGGAGATATATTAGATTTTCCGATATCTAATTCATAAGTTAAAGGTTTGTCTAATATGCCGCCTAATTCACAGCTTGATAGTCCTTGTTCCTCACAATATAATGATATATTTTGAGCTACTTGCCCTACTTCTATTAAAGTTAATCTATACCCACGATTTGAATATTTATATGGTTGTCTATCTAAGTCGGCAGCAATAACTATTTGTATTGGGGAGTTAAATGCTAATAGTTCATCATTAAAACAAAATTTAAGTTGTTCTATATCTATTTTTTTGTTATAAAGAACTAAAACACTTTTTTCTGCATCATATTCATAATATCCGGCATCAAAATCCTTTTGTTTCTTTGTTACAATACAATAAATTTTGAGTGGAAATAATGCTCCACCACTCGGAGTAGCATGACGTGTTAATGAATATGCATAATCACATACATTTCCTAATTGTGAGAGCGATAATTGTTTTTCAGTTGAAAAATTTCTACAAGATTTACGATTGCTTTGTAGTTTGTAAAGAGAAGAAGTTATATCGTGCTTATAATTAAGTATTTGACCTAATTTTACATCTTTTCTTTTGCTTTTTTTATGTAAATTAACTTCATTTTGATCTAATAATCGAAAATACTTAGGTGGATAATTGCTAATTGCGTGAAAATGACGATATTGTTCCCTTGAATCACTTATTAACTCCATATCATTTAATTCTAACAAAATTTCTTTGATAATTTTTGGATCAATTTTGGATATTTTTACAATTTCATTTAAAGTTCTATGTCCGTCACAAAATGATAACACATTCCATAAAATTGGAACTATATCTCCATCAATGTCAAATTGTTTATCTTGATGTAAAAAACGAATTCCATTATTATATGGTACTGCAGGTACTACTAAAATGGGTTTATAATCTTTCCAATTTATCATATAATTTACTCCTACTTTTTATTAAATTCTTCTATTTTTCTTTTTGCCTTTGTAGTTTGGACTTTATCTATCCATTCTTCTCTAGGACCATATGACATTATATCAGTAATAATTCTTACTCTATCTTTATTATGAAGTATATAATCAGGATCCACTATTTTATCATTTACTATTGCTGATATCATTGTATTTCCAATATCAGAGTGTATTTTATAAGCAAAATCTATTGTAGTTGAACCTTTAGGGAGTTCTATTATTTCTCCTTTTGTTGTATAAACATATATTTTATCAGCAAATAATTCTGATTTAACTTGACATACAAATTCTTGATTATCTGCAAATACTTTATTTATTTCTACAAGTGATTTAAAAAATTGATATTTATTTTTTAGATCCTCTTGCATTATATCTCTAGCATTACCTTTTTCAACATCCCAATAAGCCAATAATCCAAATGATGCTATCTTATCCATATCAAATGTTCTTATCTGAGTTTGAACAAGTCTATCTTCTGGGCCAAACACTGTTGTATGAAGTGATCTATACATATTTGTTTTAGGATTACAAATATAATCTTTGAATTTATCATTAATTGGATGATATTCTTGATGAATAAGTCCCAACGTTTGATAACAAGATGCTATATCATCTACCATTATTTTTAATGATAGTAAATCATGTATATCTGATATCTTATGACCTTCATTTAATCTCTTATATATACCATATATATTTTTTGTTCTAACCTTTATTTCATTTGGAATATTTTTATTAGTTAAAATACTATTAATTGTAGATAACATTTCTTGTAAACAATTTTTACTATCATCTTCTATTTTTAATTTTATTTCTTCTATTCTTTTATACTTATCTAGATATAAATATTGAAGCGATAAATCTTCTAATTCTGATTTTATTCTATATGCACCAATATAATAAGCAAGAGGAACAAATATATCCATTGTTTCCATTGAATTTTCTTTTTGTTTAAATTCAGATTTAAACTGTAGTGTTCTCATATTATGTAATCTATCTGCAAGTTTTATAATTATTATTCTAGCATCAGTTGTTAATCCTGTAATAATTTTTCTAGTATTAGCCATATTTTGATCGTTTTTTGTAGAAAAATTTAATTTACTGATTTTTGTTACACCATCTACTAAATTAGCAACATCTTTATTAAAATCTTGGGCTATTGCTTCTTTAGTTATTTCAGTATCTTCCAATGTATCATGTAATAAACCAGCACATATCGTATCAGTATCAGCATGCATTTCAGATAAAATGTATGCTACATTTAATGGATGTGAAATGTACGGTTCTCCACTTTGCCTAAATTGTCCTTCATGTAAAGTTTCTGCATAGTGATAAGCCTTTTCAATTGATGATATTCCTGACTCATTATATAATCTTACATTATTTAATAAATCATTTAAAGAAATTTCATTCATATATTACACCTCCAACTAAATAAAAAGCGCGCAAATTTCTATGTGAGAAATTAACGCGTTTCATTTACTAATATTTTATTTGAAAGGTTAGAAAAAATAATCATATCTAAAAAGCATGATTTTAGCATGTCAATTATTCCATCAAAAGATCTTAAAGATTTAATAAAACTATTCATATGAAATTTCCTTTCAAAATAATTACAACTAATAATAATTCAAATTTCACAAAAAGTCAAGCATTTTTTTATATTATTCGTTTGGCTAGCCTTATTGTATATTTTTTGTTTCACAATAAAGTACTTTTATAAATAATTGCAATTAAATCAGTCCTATAGGTTTGCTAATCATTTGGATACATTTACACATCGCATTCATTTACTAATATAGAACTCACTACCTTTGAATATGATATTTATTATAATGTAGTTTAAAACTACAGTTAAAACTTTTCTAAATCTCTTATAGTCCATTATTATTGTATTTTATATAAAATTAAAAAGATAGAAACTTCAAAATTTCTACCTTTTTTAATCAAATCTTTTACTGAATTTTAAATTTCTTAGTCTTTTAAATCAAAATCAAGTTCAAAATTATCAATTGAATAATCGTTTTTAACTTCATTCATTTCTAAATTTTGAATAAATAATGTTGCACTAAAATCTTTAATAGATGATTCAATAGCATCTTTTAAGTCTTTATTAACACTTAATTTTAAATCTTTAACTGGTGTTTTAAGAGATACACTATTTATAGTTTTTTGTCCTCTTACTTGACTTATTATATCAATTATCGAATCTCCACTTTCCATTTCTTTACTAAAATTAAATTCTAATGGTTTAATTTCAGTTAAATGAATTGATTTATTATCTTTATATAATTCTTGATATATTTCTTCAGTTATGAATGGGAAGAATATACTAAAGTCCTGTAATAATTTATAAAGAATTGTATAAACTGTTTTTTGCCCTGAATATCTTGGTTCAATTCCAAACTCTTCAGGTCTATATAATCTATGTTTAACAATTTCAATATAGTTATCACAGAAATTCCAGAAGAATTTTTCTAAATGGTTAAGTGCTAATCCAACTTCATATTCATCAAGATATTTTAAGAATCCATTTTCCATTTCTTGGAACTTACCTAAAATCCATTTATCTATATATTCATAATTATTAAATTCTTTATCTTCATAATCTACTAAATGCATTTCAATAAATTTAGAAACATTCCAAATTTTATTAATTAATTTTTTACCACGAAGTAATGTTTCATCACTAAATACTATATCAGTTCCAAGTCTTCCTGTTCCTGCCCAATATCTAACAACATCTGCTGAATATTGATTTATAGCATCCATTGGTTCAACTTTACTATTTCCTTTAGATTTACTAATTTTTTCTCCTTTATTAGCCATAACAAATCCTGAAATCATAACATTATCCCATGGTCTTGTACCGAAATGATAGAATGATTTAACTATTGTATAGAAATCCCATGTTCTAATTATTTCTGATGCATTTGTTCTTAAACTCATAGGTTTTAATATTGATTCATAATTGTTTTTTTCACCATATTTCATATTAATTAATGGAGTTACTGATGAAGTTGCCCATGTATCCATAACATCAGTTTCAGGTACAAATTCGGTACAACTACATTTTGGACACTTATCAACTACTGGTTTATCAGTTAGTGGATTTACTGGTAATTGTTCTTCAGTTGCAAAAATAGGTTCTCCACAATCTTTACAATACCAAACTGGAAATGGTACACCAAAATATCTTTGCCTTGAAATACACCAGTCCCACATAATGTTTTCAACCCATTCGTTGTATCTATTATGCATATGGTCTGGATGCCATTTAATTTCATTACCTATTTTAATGAAATCATCCTTATGATTCATAGTATCAATAAACCATTGTTTCATTACTGAGTATTCTACTTCTTTTCCGCATCTTTCGTGTGTTTGTACTTCATGTTCTAATTCTTCAATTTTAACTACAAATCCACCTGCTTGTAAATCTTCTAGTATTTGTTTTCTTGCTTCTTTAATTTTCATTCCACCATAATTTGCAACTGATTCAATTATTCTTCCATTATCAGTGAAAATGTATTTTAAAGGCAAATTATATTTTTTCCACCACTCAATATCTGTTTGATCTCCAAATGTACAACACATAACTACACCTGTACCTTTATCAATAGCAACTTTTTCATCAGCCATTATAGGAACCTCAACATCAATTACAGGAATATGTGCAGTCTTTCCAATTAAGTGATTATGCTTTTCATCATTAGGATTAACAAATACACATACTATTGCAGGTAATAATTCTGGTCTTGTTGTAGCAATTGTAAATTCTTCTCCATCTTCAACTGTTTTAAAATTAACATAGTTAAATGTTGTTTTAATTGTTTTTGTTTCAAGTTCTGCTTGTGCTATTGAAGTTAAACACTCATTACACCAAAGTGCAGGGCTTTCTTTATGATAACAATGTCCTTTATTAATTAAATCAAGGAATGATCTTTGACTTATTTTAATAGTTGATGGGCTAACTGTTTTATAATGAATATTCCAGTCTGTACTTACACCCATTTTACTAAATAGTTCTTGGAATTCTTCTTCATATTTGTCGGTAGTCTCATAACATAATTTTGAAAATTCTTCTCTACCTATTTCATGAGCTTTTTTACCTTGTTCTTTTTCAACTAATCTTTCACTAGGAAGTCCATTGTCATCAAATCCAAATGGATAAAAAATATTAAATCCTCTTAATCTTTTATATCTTGCAATCATTTCAGTTTGAGAATATGAGAATATGTGACCAATATGAATTTTACCATTAACTGTTGGTGGTGGTGTATCTATTGAGAATACTTCTCTTTGATCTGGTTTAAAATTATATATACCATTTTCTTTCCAATAATTTAACCATTTATTTTCTTTTTCTTCAGCATTATATTTCTTATCTAACATTTTTATCTATCCTTTCGTTTATATAATTATTTATTTCCTTATACACTTCATCAAAAGTATTATATTCATTTACTCTTTCATAATAATATTTCAAATTATTCTTAAATTCTTCTAAACAAACATTATTATTTATATCAAATGCATACGCAAAATTACATGCTATCTCATCATTGGCATTTTTTACATACTTATAATCGATACACATACGATTCATAATAGATTCATATATTTCTATAGTTAATTTTTCACTAATTCCTTTTTTATCTAGTTCACCTAAATATCCAAGTAAATAAATTATATCAAGTTTATCAGTATCTCTTATTAATCTAGCATGCATAAGTATTCTTTCATTATTAATATTTGGCAAATCTAATTTATTATGATATTTAATTGCAAATTTAATTAATTCATAGTCATTTTCATTACTCCAAAAATTTTTAATTAAGCCTTTATTAAATAGTTGTTCAACACTATAATCTGCATGGTCTATAGTTTTATGATCACAAAAGCTATCATATACTTTTAATTGTTCAAATCTACCAAAATCATGTAAGAGACCAATTAATTTAGCTAATTTTATATCATAATCACTAAATTCTAGTAATTTAGCATATTTTTCACTTAAATTCATTACTCTAATTGAATGATTATATTTTAATTTTATGTTTTCATTATTCATATCATAATTAGATACATATTTATTAAATTCTTCTATCATTTTATTCACCTCAAAATAAAAAACACCTATGATGTAAGGACGCATATGCGCGGTACCACCCTACTTCATAGATATTTCTATGCTCTTTAAATATTTAACGCATATTATACGTAATATCTTACTTAATTTCAGATATTAAGCTTTTAAGCTACCTTCAAATACATATTATATCTACTTTCACCATTCATAGACTCTCTTAAATAATATAATATTTTACTCCTCTTAAATCATTGCCTTTTCACTAATTATAAACTTTTGAAAATACTTTGTCAATATTATTTATTTTCCGATTTTTTCTCTGCATTCTTATAGGATTCTATTTCTTTTTGCATTTCATTTAATATATTTACTTTACCATCAATATAATACTCAAATTCTTTATTTTTTACTTTTAACAATCTATTTTTATTAGTCAATGTAAAGTTTAAATCATTTTGTGTATATAAAAATTTATTTTTTTCATCTTTTAAATTAACATAATAAAATTTTATATTTCTTTTTAAATATTCATTTATATAAACATAATATGCACTCTTTTTGTTGATATCATCATTATTATAAAATAATACATAGTATTCATTTTCTGGTTTATTAAAAATATCAAGTCCATTTATCTCGGTAAATTCATATTCCTTATTTAACTCTACAGACCTTATGTTATCATTATCTACATTATTAATACTGCCAACGCCATATACATATAGCATACAATAGATAAGAAGTGATACAAATATAAAAAATAATAATAATAATATATATGTAAAAAAATGTAATTTCTTAGGTTCTTTTATCTCATCATCAATATTAATATGCATTTTTTCTTTATTTTCAATCCTAGGTACTAAGTCATTAATTATTTCATCAATATTTGAATCTTTATCTATTCTACTATATAACAACTTATTATGATTATAGGTAATTGTTGAAACTACTTTATTTTTATCATATCCTCCACTTATACCTATAAATTCATCTGTAATTTTAGTTCCATTTAATTTATCAATTCCAACAACATTACATATGTAATTAGTTAAGAAGTCTTTACTAGTATTATTATATTTATAAGTACATTTAAACTTAAAAATATAATAATCATACCCATTTATATTTCTCTTATCATAAAATGTAATGTTTTTAGGTTCATAATTATAATTACATGAAATCGCAAAATTTATATAAAAATCAGATTCTGCGATTAACTCTTGGTTTAAATATTTTTTAGGCATTAGGTTAATTTTTTCATATATAGTTAAAAGCTCAAATAGCGCATATCTACTAGATGGATCTTTAGCAATCTGATTTATATTAAATTTATCTATTTCTTTTCCTTTTCTGTAATAGTTATCAAGTATAAATAGTTTTAATTGATTATCATTAATTTTATATAACTTTTCTAAATACTCCTCTGTTTTGTTATTTGAAATATATAATTCTATATTAATACATATTTCTAAAAAGAATCTTATATCTCTATATTCTAAGTTATTTAGGGCTGCAAATGTATTTTTAAATTTTAGCTTTAACGCACAATCAAATACTTTAGATATAGAATCAATAATTAATTTTTTATTCTTTTTTAAATCATCTTTTGGAACGATACCGGAGCTTAAATAATTACTAACAAGTATTAATATATTGTTATTTGTATTTTTAAATTTCAATGCTTTATATAGTTTAGGAAAAATGTATTTATATGATTGTGGCCTATCTGATAAATTACTGATAGGGATAAATTCTCTATCTTTATAGTATTTTAATACTAAATCAGAATATAGTTTTAAAGAACTTTCGTTTTCTATTGAAGATAATAAATATACTATTCTGTTTTGCGCATCTTCTGTAAATTTACCAAACACCTTCTTTATAGCATCAGCATATTCATCATAGTAATTTTTAAAACAAAGTTCAATTAAAGAAACACCAATTCCTCCTATGTCATTATCTAACTTAAAATTTCTATATGAGTTTTCAATTAAAAATAATCCTGCATTTTTAGTAATTTTCATTTTTTCTAATTTTTTTAAAATACTTATTTTTGATTGAAAATCACTAGTTTCTAGTTTTTCAAGTAAGTATGCTACTCTATTTAATTTTATATCCTCCAGTAATTCTTTCATAATTTCACCCTATCTATTACACATTAGATTTATTATATCAAATTATTATAAAAAAAAGAAGAAATTATTTAAATATTTCTCTTAAAAAGGATTAAGAAAAATTTTTATATGTGCCTATTACTTTTTCCTTAAATAAGAATATTATATTATAGGTGATTTATATGATGAATTTTTTTCAAAATTTACTTCTTAATACTAAAAGATTAATATTATTTCTTCTAGCAGTTTCATTTTTGATAATACTAACATATCAAATTATTATTTTACTATTTATTACAACACCCTTAAATGCAGTTCTTCTATTAATTGTATTCTTACTGTTGTGCACTTGCTCTTTCTTCTTCTTTAGGTGTTAGCAAGTTTTCAGTTTTATATATTTTATCTAAGAGTTTTCTTACTTCTTTAACCATATTATATTCGCTATACCTCATATCTATTTTTTCTGGTATAGATATAAGTATATTAAGCAATTTTTTTTCTTCTTCTAAAAGTGGGAAAATTCTTTCATATTCTTCAAGCAATATTGAAAAGTCAAAATCTAAAGCATATCTATTATAAAAATTTACAAAATCATAAATGGGTAAATCAATTTTAGTATTTTCCCAACCTATTAAATACATATTTTTATTTTTTATTAAATTATCTAATTTTAAATTATTATGAAGAGTTACTACTCTTTTTCTTTTTTTGTTTTTTATAAGTTCGTACCAATTATCAAGTTCATTTTTGCAATAGTAGATACACGCAAATATTTTGGAGATATTTCTTGCGATTAGGTATTCATAAGGGCTCATATATATCTTAGATTCTATCATATTTATAATATCTAAATAATAATTATAAATATAATTAATTTTTTGACTTAGCTCTTCATATATATTCTTATATTCATCATAATCTATTTCTTTATAATATGTCGTTTTACTATGAAGTAATGCAATTAAATGAATTATATCAAATGCTTTTTGACTATTATCATAATCTATATCTTCTAGACATTCAAACATTATACTATTGTTATCTTGATCTATTATTTTAGGAAAATACTCAAAATTTCTAGAAGATAAATATTTATAAACATTACTATTACCCTTATTTTCCTTTAAAGCAAACTGACCTAAAGGTGTATCTACTATAGTTGTCTTTCCTTTCATAGTATATTTATTTACCTTTAGGCCATTTTTATCAAGTAAATTTTTAAATTGTTTCATTTTCTATATATGGTATTATTATTTTATTTCCAAGGGTAATTTGATCAATGTCATTATATTCTTTTATTTCTTCAACACTTACACCATATTTTGATGCAATTGTATCGATATTATCATTTTCCCTAACAATATGTACATAATAGCTTACATACTTTTCATCTTTTTCACTAAAATTATTAAAAATTGAAACTATATTTTCTTTATCGTTTATTTCACTATCAACCTTTTGGATTTGTTCATTTCCTTGTTTAAATAAATCTTGTACGTTATCCATATTTATACTTTGTTCCTCCTTCATATTAAATGTATTTTCAAATAGTTCTAATCTATCATTAGTGTCAATATTTTCCCAATTATTTTCATCAATTATTTTATCTGTTTCATCTTCAATTAATTCTTCTTCATCATTTATAAATTCATCTTTTGTATTTGCCTTTCTAGATTCAATTATTACAGATGGTTTTATTTCATCAATTATTTCTTGCTTCTCATCATCCTCTTCCATTTCTACAAGTTCTACACCTTCAATTAATACATCAATATCTACTCTTAAAATTTCTTCATTTATTATTTCAAATTTAAAATCATCTATATCAATTTTTATTCTATCCATATCATATTTACAATCAAGCGTAATATCAAATGGAAGCCCATGAATAAAAGGTTCTGTATTAATAGATGTATCATTCATCTTATAATCGCCACTAATTATAAATTCTCCACTTATTATATTATTTTCTTTTACTTCTAAATTATGTTCAAGTGATATACTTGTTATTTCATAAATTTTAGTATTAAATTTAATATCTTTAGTAAAAGGTATTATCTTTTTCATGTTATCATCCCTCACTTCTAATTAATAATATTAAAAAGAGTTCTAAAATAGAACTCTTTTATTTAAATAAATAATCAAATATCTCATTATAATTTTCTACGTATATAATTTTTAGAGATTTTATTACTTCATCAGGTATTTCATTTATATCTACTATATTTTCTTTAGGTATAAATATAGTTTTAATTCCTGAATTAAATGCTGCGATTGTTTTTTCTTTTAATCCTCCTATAGGCATTACTTTTCCATTTAACGTTATTTCCCCTGTCATACCTATAGTATTATCGATTTTTTTATCTAAAATTGCACTTATTATTGATGTTACAAGGGTTACTCCTGCGCTTGGGCCATCTTTTAAAATAGCACCATTAAGAGCATTTATATGCATATCATTATCTTCCAATAATTTTATATTAATATTAAATTTTTTATGATTTGCTTTTACATATCCAATAGCAACTGAAGCACTTTCTTTCATTACATCACCAAGTGATCCAGTCATAATTATATTACCATTGCCTTTATAATATGTTGTTTCTATAGGTAAAATACTACCACCAAGTACAGTATATGCTAACCCATTTACAACACCACTATTATTTTCACCTGTATTATCTATTTTCATATATTTTTTCTTACCTAGGTATTCTTCTAGAACTTCAATTGTAATATCCTTATTTATCCTTTTACCTTTTTCTACTATTTCCTTTGCTACTTTTCTCATTATACTTGATAGCACTCTTTCAAGTTCACGAACTCCAGCTTCTTTTGTATAATATTCAATAATATATTTTATTATTTCATCTGTTAAAATTATATTTGATTTAGTAAGACCATTTTCTTTTAAAAGTTTATCAAACATATATCCTTTAACTATATCTAACTTTTCAAATATAGTATATGATGATAAGTTAATTATCTCAAGTCTATCCCTAAGTGCATAAGGAATATCACTTTCTGAATTAGCAGTTAATATAAACATAACTTTTGATAAATCATAAGCTTCTTCAATATAATTATCATAAAATGTAGAGTTTTGTTCAGGATCTAAAACCTCAAGTAATGCACTAGCCGGGTCACCTTTAATATCTTTAGTCATTTTATCTACTTCATCAATTAAAAATACTGGATTACTAACCTTTGATCTTATTATTCCATTTATAATTCTACCAGGGGCAGCACCTAAATAGGTTCTTCTATGACCTATAATTTCTGCCTCGTCATTAACCCCACCAACCGAAATTTTAACAAAATTTCTATTTAATGCTTTTGCAATAGAAAATGCAAGTGATGTTTTACCAACACCTGGTGGTCCAACTAAACATATAATTGGACTTTTTATAGAGTTTGTAAGTTGCTTAACAGAAATATACTCAAGTATCCTTGTCTTTATATCTTTAAGTCCAAAATGTGTATCATCTAAACATTTTTCTATTTTAGTTATACTTTTTGTATCTTTAGTACATATATCAAATGGCAAGGAAAGCATTGTATCTATATAGTTTTTAACTACTGATATTTCAGGAGATGATTGAGCAAGCATTCCATATCTTTTAATTTCTTTATATAATTTTTCTTTTATATTATCATTACACTTTAACTCGTTAACCGAATTTTTTAAATCTGTAATCTCTTCTTCTTTTGATAAATCTTCTCCAAGTTCTTTTTTTATTGCATTAAGTTTTTCTTTTAATATGAATTCCTTTTGAGATTTATCAAGTTGTAATTTGACTTCCTCTTCCAAACTTCTTTCAATTAAATTAATATTTTTTTCTTCTATAATAATTCTAATTAATTCATTGGCTCTTTCAATAGAATTATTTTCATAGATAAATTTATTCTTTTTTTCAAAATCTAAGGGAAGCATATTACATAAAATATCAGTAAGCCTATCTAGTGAGTATTCGTCATTTAATTTTAGTAAAATATTATTTGATATATTAGGCATAGTAGACACATATGAAGAAAATTCCTTTTTTAACATTCTTAGAATTGCTTCTTTTTTCTCATTTTCTTCTTCTATTATTTTAAATGGTCCAATTATAGCATTTAAATTACCATTACTTTCTGTAATATAATTAATAATAGTTGCTCTATTTATACCTGTTATACTTATTCTAATATGATTATTAGGAAGTTCAAAATTATTAGTAATTTTACCTATAATACCAATACTAGGTAAGTCCTTTATTTCTATATTTTCATCAGTTAAAGGATAAGGGGAAACTAATACTACATAATTATCATGATTATTTATAGATGTAGATATTATTTTTTTATCTGATTCATTAGATATTTCTAATTTTATTTCACCATGAGGTAGTAAAATAATATTTCTTAAAACAATTACTGGCAACTTTGTTTTTACCATATTTTACCTCCTCATCAAGTCATTTAATAAACAATGTTTATTATAATTTATTTAAAAAAAATGTCAATAAAAAAAGCATAGTTTCCTACACTTTTATAACTATTTTTTTAATACTTCTAATGCCCTTTGCATTTTCATATCATATTTAATCATATCAAGCCCGCCAAATTCTTTTAGTAAATCCTCTTTGCTTACTTGGTATTTGCTTGCCATTTCTTCTGCTTCTTTTTCTGCCTCTTCATCAGTTACTTCTATTTTTTCTAAAGAAACAATTTCTTCAAGCATAAATCTATATTTTACTCTCTTTTCTGCTTCTGGTTTCATTTGTTTTTCTAACTGTTCTTCGTTTGAATTAGTAAACTGATAGAACATATCTAAAGTAATTCCTTGCATTTTTAAATTTTCTTCATATTGATGAATCATCCTATGAATTTCTTCATGTACTAACTCTTCTGGTAATTCTACTTCAGTATTTTTAGATACTTCCTCTAAAAGATCATCTACATATTTATTTTCTAGTTCATACTCTTTTTTTGACTCTAAATCAACTCTTATTAAATCTCTTAACTGCTTCTCATTTTCTACCTTATCATAGCCTAAATCTTTAAAGAAATCCTCATCCATTTCAGGTAACTGTTTAGTTTTTACTTCATGAACTTTTATTTTAAATACTACATCTTTACCTTTTAAATCTTCAGAAGCATAGTCTTTAGGGAATGTAATATTAATATCTTTTTCATCCCCTGCTTTTAGCCCTATTAATTGTTCTTCAAATCCTGGTATAAATGTATTACTTCCAATTTCTAATGGATAGTTTTCACCCTTACCACCTTCAAATGCTATACCATCCTTAAAGCCTTCAAAATCAATAACAGCAGTATCACCATTTTCAATATTTCCATCTTTAATTACCATATCTGCATATTGTTCTCTCAAGTGATTAATTTGATTTGTTACTTCTTCGTCAGTTACTTTTGCTACTTCCTTTTTTACCTTTAAACCTGTATATTTTTTTATCTTAACTTCAGGTTTAGTAGTTATTTTAAATATAAAAGTTACAGCATCCTCATTAATCTCTTTTACATCAATAGTAGGTTGAATAATTGGCTCTAATTTACTATCATTTAGTGCTTTTTCATATGCTTCAGGTAAAACATCGTTAATAGCATCTTCATATAAAGATTCTTTACCAAATTTCTTTTCAAAAATATTTCTTGGTACTTTTCCTTTTCTAAATCCATCTACTTTTGCATTTTTTACATTTTTTTCAAATGATTTATCAAGTGCTTTAGACCACCTATCTTTTTCAATTTTAATTTCTATTTCATGTATGTTCTTCATAAACTTCCTCCTTAAAAATCTATTTTATTATATAATAATTTATAATTTATATCAAGAAAAAAAGCAATAATATTTGCTTTTATGTAAAATATATTTATTATTTTATTTGCTTTTAAATTATTTATATGTTTTTCTATTATAATCTTTTAATTCTTCTTTTTCTAAATTAGCACTCGTTTAATTAAGTAAAGCCAAAATTATTTTTGATTAATACTTTTATTTATCATATCATATTTATATATGAGTTTATCAATTTCTTTTTGCTTGAATTTATTTAAGTTTTCATACTATTATTAATTTTTAAAAAATAACCTACTAGGTTATTTTATTGAAATTATTTTTATATCATAGCTTCCATTAGGACTTTCAACAGATACAATATCTCCAATTTTTTTGCCAATTATTACTTTAGCAATTGGAGATTCGTTTGATATTTTATTTTCAAATGGATCTGCTTCTGTACTTCCAACAATTTTATATTCTTCTATTTCATCATCATCTATATATTTTATTTCAACTGTTGATCCTACTCTTACCTCAGATGAAGTTCCCTCTTCAATAATTGTAGCATTTTCAATTAAATATTCTAATTCTCTTATTCTTGACTCAATTTGTCCTTGTTTTTCTCTAGCAGCATGATATTCGGCATTTTCAGATAAGTCACCAAGAGCTCTTGCTTCCTTAATTGAATTTATAACCTCAGGTCTAACATTAGTTGTTAGATTTTCAAGCTCATTTTTTAATTCATCTAATCCTTCTTTTGTAATAAAATTTTCTTGTTTTAATGCCATACTAACCTCTCCTTTAGAACTTTCTATTTGAAAGCATGCAAAAATGATACTACTTTTTTGCCGATTTGTCAACCCAAAAAATTAACACGTATTAAATCATTTTTTTCTATTTTTTTATTGCAAGGTATTTTTACTATTTCTTGTGGGTGCCTTGCAGCATCTAATTCTTCATTATTTGCATTTTTAATATATGCTACTTCTATATTAAATGATTCCTTATTTGGCCCAAATATATTAATTATGTCTCCTTTTTTAAAGAAATTCCTTTGTTCTAGAATTATTTCTTTATTTTCATCATCATATTCTAAAACTACACCTAAAAAATCCTGATTAGTATTTTCTTCTCTTCCAATATAATATTGTTCAAAAACTCCTGGGAACTTATTAAAATATTGTGGAGTAGTTTCTCTATTTGCACATCTATATAATTCAATTTCGTCATTTTTATTATATTTATAATTTTCTTTTTCTTCGTAGTATCTATCAATAACCCTTCTATATACACTTATTATAGTTGCTATATAATATATAGATTTCATTCTTCCCTCTATCTTAAATGATTTAACACCCATATCAATTAACTCTGGTATGTATTTAAGTAAGGATAAATCTTTGGGAGCAATTGCAAAATCTACATCTTTAGATACTTTTGATTTATATTCATCATATAAATCAAAATTCCATCTACATATTTGAGCACATCCACCTCTATTAGAATCTCTATTTGTCATATAATTAGAAAGCATACATCTGCCACTATAACATGTACACATCGCACCATGTATAAATACCTCTGTATCAATATGAGTCTCATCTATTATATCTTTTATAGATTCTCTAGATGACTCTCTTGCAAGTACTACTCTTTTTACTCCCTCTTTTTGATAAAATTTAACAGCCTCCTTATTTAAAGTGCATTCTTGTGTACTTAAATGAAACTCTAGATTAATATTATTTTCTTTTAAAAAATCTATTAAAAATAAATCTGTTGCTATTATCGCGTCAACTTTTATTCTTTCTAAATCTTTTAAATATTCTAATAGTCCGTCAAAATCCTCTTCATGGAAAACAATATTAACTGTTACATATACTTTAGCATTGTGCGAATGGGCAAATTTTACCCCTTCTTTCATTTCATCTATTGTAAAATTTGTAGCATTAGCTCTTAAACTAAATTTTTTACCACCTATATATACTGCATCAGCGCCATACATAATGGCCCATTTTAATTTTTCCAAATCTCCAGCTGGAGCAAGTAATTCAACTTTATTCATTATTTTTCACCTTAAATATAGTATTTTTATTTAAAAATCCGTTATCCGTATTATTAAAATTATTAGAATCTACAACCATTTTTAATTTACCCGCAAAATCATCATCAGTAGGATAGTTTTTAAGTGCTACAAAGGCCTCAATAACATTATAAAATGTATTTTCTGGAATTAAATAATCATCTAAAAGTATAGTAAAATCAATATTTTCATTTATTAGCCTTTTATATTCTAGTATCCCATTTAATATTTTACTTGAGAAAAAATTAGTATTATCAGATTCAATGATTGGATAATATTCATTATTTATTTTATCTTTCATATAATACTTCTTTTTTGAATCCTTCTTAATATTTGTATAATCAAAATAATTGCTTATTAATTTTCTTGAAGATGTTGCCATTTTAGTATATCCAAATAATTTAATAAAACAATTTGAATTTGTATTTTTAGCAATATTTATAAACTCATCTATAGTTATCTCACTACTACAAAGGAACCCATTTAATCCCCTTTTTTCTAAGAAATTAATTGTTCTAAAATTTGTTACTAATTTGCTACTCCATATAATATTAATATCTAATTTATTTTCTTTAACAATGTTAAAAACTGCCATATCAGAAAAAATAACTGCATTAACCTCAAGTTTACTTATTTTATATAACAAAAGCTTTAATCCATCCATTTCATGATTAAAATATACTTTATTTAACATTATATATATCTTTTTATTTTTTTCTTTTAGAATTTTACATATTTTATTTAGTTCGCTTTGTTTAAGTAAGTAATTAAAATTTTCACTAAAACCCTTAATACCAACTAAGAAACCATCAACATTATTTTCCATAAAAAATTTGAAATTTTTTACATCAGGAAAAGAAATTATAATATTATTCATTTAATACCCCTTTTTTATATGTGATAGCAAGTCCATCCCCAACTTTATAGAATTTTGTATTATATTCCTCATTATCCTTTAAAAAATCGATATATTTTCTTAGTTTTGATACTAATTGTCTTAAATTTCTATTCTCAATTTTATCTACGTTTTCAACATATCCATGAAAATCTATATTATCGCTTACTATAAAACCATCATCAACTAAATTATCTTTATATTTATTAAAAAAGTTAGTATATTGTCCCTTAGCTGCATCAATAAATATCAAATCGTATTTATTATTAAGTTCAATATTTAATGCATCTGATAATATTAAAGTTATTCTTTTTTCTAAATTACACTTTTTTATATTTTTAATCGCTTCTATATATTTTTCTTGATCTCTTTCAATAGAAACTACGCTTATATCATCATTTACAAGAGCCATATTAATAGCTGAATATCCTATTGCAGTTCCTATTTCAAGTACTGATTTAATATTATTTTTTTCTATAAATTTACATAAAAAATTCATACTCTTTTTTTGCATAATTGGAACATTTTTTTCTTCCGCATATTTTTCCATTTCTTTTATAACATCATTGTACATAAAGAACTTCCTTTCTAATTTTCCTTGGTTAAATATAATAATATTGCTTCTATCATTTTCCATTCTTCTTCTGTTTGAATACTTTCAAGAATTCTGTTATCATCGTTAATTGTATATGAGGAGGCATATATTTTTTTTGTACCATCATTTAGTAGTGTATTATCAGTATATATTATATAATTTTTATCTTTTGCCTCTAAATTACATAGTATATCGCAATCTATTTTATTACCATTTTCATCTTCATAGGTGAAACTATTTTCATTAGATAAAACATTCATATTATACCTCTTTTCTTTTATCAAGATAACTTTGTAGTATTATTACTGCAGAAAGTGAATCAACACTTTGTTTTCTTTTTTTTCTTGATATATTACCTTTAATCAATATGTTATTTGCTTCAACACTTGTTAGCCTTTCATCTTGCATAATTACATTCAATTTTAATTCATCTTGTATAATTTTCTTAAAATTTAAACTTCTTTCTGCGGCAAATCCAAGTGTATTATTCATATTTTTGGGTATTCCCAAAACTACTGTAGTTATATTAAATTTTTCTACAATTGGTTTTAATTTATTTAGTGCGTCCATATAATCTTCATTTTTAAAATTTAAGGTACCATATTTAGATGCAATTAATCCTAAATTATCACTCAGTGCAACCCCTAAGGTTTTAGTACCTAAATCAAGTCCTAAATATCTCATTTTTCTATATAATTTCTAAGTAAAACCTCAACTATTTGAGTACGTTCTAACTTACAAATTTTCTTCCTAGATTCATTATATGATGAAATATAGCCTGGATCCCCACTAATTAAATATCCTACTATCTGGTTTACCCCATTATATCCTTTTTCTTCAAGTGAATCATATACTTCTTTTATTGTTTGCTCAACTAATACATTATCTATTTCAGTTACATCAAATAAAAATGTAGTATTCGAATCCATAAAATCACCTCAATTAATTAATATATTCCTAGTATAACATAAAAATGAATAAAAATAAACAATGTTATTATTTAATGTCGCTTTTAAAAGTGATATATTAAAAATTGTTTATTACAATAGAAAAAATTAACTATTTCTAGCTAATTTTAATATTCATACCAAAGTCCACTTGATTTTAATTCATTAATTGTTTTATTATGACCAGAGTCTGTTTCATTAAAATATACTTTCATATTTTTGTCCGCTACAAAGTATAAATAGTTATTTGGAGTATAGTTAAGTGCGGCTTCAATTGATGATTTACTTGGATTACATATTGGCCCAATAGGTAGCTTACCTGCATTTGCACTACTTCTTGTGTTATACGGGTTACTACTATTTATTTCAGACATATATAAGTCTCTTTCTCCAAGCTCTATTTTTGATGCATAATAAGTAGTAACATCACTTCCTAAACTCATACCTTTATTTAGTCTATTAATAAATACTCCTGCTATATTTTTTCTATCCTCGAGCGATACTCCTTCACTTTCTATCATTGAAGCTAGCGTTAATACTTGATGAATGCTATAATTACTTGAATCTATTAAACTTTTATATTGACTTAATATAACACTTGTTTGATCAAGAAGCTTTTTAAATATATCTTTAACCGATGCATTTACTTCAAAATTATAAGTATCAGGAGCTAAATACCCCTCTAATGGATAATATATATTTGCATCTAATATACTATCATCTAAAAACCAGTATTCATTTATTAAAGATTTGATATATTCTTTATCTGATAATAGATTAAATACATCCTCATAGGAATTCGTAGTTTTTTTATCAATTATATCTGCCATAACTCTCATTGTTTTTCCTTCATTAAAAGTTATAGTTATTTCTTTTTCTTTTATATTACTACCACTTTGTAATAATTCAGTAATCTCTTTTAAATCCATATTTTTATTAAGTATATAATTACCTGCTTTAATATTAGATACTTTATTTATTTTTACATAAACTAAGAAAAATAACTCATTTCTTATTAAATCCTCATCTTTAAGTATAGTCGTTACATCTTTAATGGTGCTTCCCTCTTTTATTTCAAGGGTTACCTGTGATGATTTTTTACTTATAGCGGTTGTATTAATAAAACAAAATATACATATTCCTATAAACAGTATCCCAATAATTATTGGAATCATATAACTCATTACCTTTTTATTCTTTTTCTTTTTTTTACTCATTTTTATCCCCTACTTCTATTATTGCTTTTATTCTTCTAACTCCAGATGATGATGCTTCTTCTTTTACTATTTTAAAATGCCCTAGTTCATTTGTATTTTTAACATGTGGGCCTCCACATAATTCTTTAGATACATCACCAATACTATAAACAGTAACTATATTTGGATATTTTTCTATAAATTGACATTCTGCGCCTGATTTAATTGCATCTTCCTTACTCATCTCTTTTCTAGTTACATCAAGACTATCTTTAATCCATTTGTTAACTAGATCCTCAGTCATTTTCTTTTCTTCATCGGTTAATTTATGATCACAATTAAAATCAAATCTTAATCTTTCTGAAGTTATATTTGAACCTCTTTGATGAATATCTTTATTAACGATTTTCTTTAATGCAGCATTAAGTAAATGTGTTGCTGTATGATATTTAGTTTCAATTTCACTATTACCAGATAGTCCTCCTTTAAATTTACCTTTAGATGAGGTTCTTGATAATTCTTGATGAGCTTTAAATTTTTCTTTAAATCCCTCTATATCTACTTGTATACCTTTTTCATCTGCAAGTTCTATAGTTAATTCAACTGGGAACCCATATGTATCATAAAGTTTAAATGCTAAATCTTTATCTAATTTATTATCAGAAATATTTCTGATCATCTTTTCAAATTCTCTAAGACCTTTTTCTAGGGTTTTATTAAATTTTTCTTTTTCTAATTTAAGTACATCAAGTACAACTTGTTTATTAATTTCAAGTTCACTATAATATTTTTTATATTCATCTATTACAGCAAGTGCAATTTTTTCATCCCAATTACTACTTATATCTATATCTAATTTTTTAGCATGTCTAATTGCTCTTCTAATTAATCTTCTAAGTATATATCCTTGATCTGTATTACTTGGTTTTATACCTGAGTTATCAGCTGAAATAAATACAGCTGCTCTTATATGATCGGCAATTATTCTCATGCTTATTTCATTACCATCGTATTTTTTATTTGATACTGATTCAATAGTTTTTATTATATTTGCCCATAAACTTGATTTATAGTTATCATCTACTCCTTCTAAAGTCGCTACTATTCTCTCTAAACCCATCCCTGTATCAACATTTTTATTTTTAAGTTTGGTAAATGTTCCATCTTCTTTTTTATAATATTCCATAAATACATTATTCCATATTTCCACCCAACGATCATCTTCTGGATCAAATTTTTCTGGAATAGTATCACTACTTCTAAAATAAAATATTTCAGTATCAGATCCACATGGTCCTGTTTCACCTGCAATCCAAAAATTATCATCTTTCCCTAAATATGCAATTTTATCTTCACTAATTCCTAAACTTTTCCATTTATTTGCACTTATATCGTCTCTTGGAATATTTTCATCACCTTCAAAGACAGTAACGGCAAGCCTTTCAACTGGTATATTCAATATTCTAGTTAAAAATTCGAAACTATATTCTATACTTTCTTCTTTAAAATAATCACCAAGTGACCAGTTACCAAGCATTTCAAAAAATGTATGATGAGTTTTATCTCCTACTTCATCCAAATCATTAGTTCTTACACATTTTTGATAATCACAAAGTCTAGTACCATATGGATGCTTTTCACCCATCAGATATGGAATAAGTGGCTGCATACCCGCAGTATTAAATAAAACTGATGGATCATTTTCTGGTACTACAGGAGAGCTTGGTATTTGTTTATGCCCTTTACTTACAAAAAAATCTATATATTTTTCTCTTATTTTCATTTTAATTCCTCTTTTCTATTTTGCTATATATATTTTCAAGTCTTAGTTTATACTTATCCTCATCATCATTATTAAGTATAAAATAATCAGCATAGCAGATAGGTCCACCTTTTTCAAGATTTTCTATTTCAGATACATCTCTTTTTATTGCTTGTTCATTTGTAAATGGCCTAACAACTCTGTTTTCTAATCTTTCATATCTAATAATTTTATCAACTACAATTGAAAGCACTTTTATATTTGGAAATTCTTTTTCTAAAATTTTAAGTTCACTCCATGAATAAACTCCATCAAGTACTACATTTCCTTTTTCTAACGCTTTTTTAATGTCATCTAAAAGCACTATTGCATATGCTCCCATTCCTAAATCTTTTCTAAGTTTTTCTCTCATCATTTTTTCATTTTCAGGAGTAATATCAAATCTTTCTTCCTTTAATTTTTTCATAGTTACTCCACCAAAGTATATTACTTGATATCCTTTTTCTTCAAAGAATTTATTAGCTACACTTTTCCCTGATCCACACATTCCAACAATTGCAATTATTTTATTCATAAAATACCTCCATATATAAAGAAAAGGATAGTACACATAAAGGAGTGCATATGCACGGTACCATCCTTTCTTTTTCTTTATTTAATAACGAACCAAATAGTCCGTGCCTTTAAAGGCAATCTCAGAGTAGCAGCACTTTCATTAATAATATTTGTTAATTTTCACCATACATTAACTCTCTTGAAAAAATATCCATTAATTACTTTCTACCTTCAACGATTTTTATTTTATCAAAATTAAATATCTTATATTTTTTATCTATAAATAAAATTACAGTCTTTATAATAGCAGTTATAGGAACTGCTAAACACATTCCAATTATACCAAAAAAATATCCAAATATCAATAAGCTTATTAAAATAGTTACAGGATGAAGCTTCATGGTTTTACCCATCACTACTGGTTGTATAATAAAATTTTCAATTATTTGGATTATTATTAAAGAAATACTCACCAATATACCAGTTTTACTACTAATCATAAAGGATAATAATACTATTGGAAGTGCACCTATTATTGGACCTATATATGGAATAATATTCGTAAAAGCATTGAATATTGCAAAGAATATTGGAGCTTTTAATCCAAATATACTAAAGCATATAAATGACATTACTGATACTATTATAACTACTATAAATGTACCTTTTATATACATAAATATATACTCACCTATTTTTTTAAATAATCTCTTTAATCTTCTTCTATTTTTCTTTGGTATAAGAATATAAATATTATTTTTAAAATTTTCAAAATCAAGTAATATATAAAAGCTAATTATTAAAGATAATACCGTGCATGTTAAAAATGAAATAGTATTATTGATAATATTTAAACAATTGGCTGGAAAGTCTTTGGTAATTAATATTATATAATCATTTATGATTGTTTTAACGTTTATTTTAAATTCACTTGATGAAGAAACTTTAGATATAAAATTATTTAAGAATATATTTATCTTATCTACAAAATCAGGTAAATATTTATTTATATCTATTATTTGACTTTTTAAATTTGGAATAATTAAATACATAAATAAGATAAGTAGTAATATTATAACAGAATATAATATTAATGAACTATATAGTCTTTTTGTTTTTTTAAATTTATTTACTATAGGATTAAGTAAATATGCAATTAATATTCCAATAAATAATGGAGATATAATTTTTAATATTATAAATAAAAATGAAGTAACTTTTAACTCTCTATTTATTAATAATATTAAATATATTAATAAAATTATAAAAAGTATAAGTACTATTTTAAATATTCTATGTAGTGTAGATATTACTTCATTAACTTTTTTTGTATTTAAGTCATTCATTTAGCTCACCTATAAGTATTTTTTTCCATTAGTGATTATTTTATGTAAAAAGAAAAGGATCATTTAATGATTCTCTTCTTACATATTATCTAGCATTTTAGTAACTTCTTTACCAGCCTTAGATACCATCTTTCCTAATTTACCAGATTTATATTGGTCATACATAAATACAGCTCCTGCACCCATACCAGCTCCAAGTACCATCATGCCTAGTGCCTTCTTCATTTTTTTCACCTTCCTAATAATATGTTTTGGCATAAGTAGCCATTTATATTATTATCAAATAAAATATATTTATTCATTAATTAAAGATATTAATCTATCCTTTAACATTGTTTTTCTTTCATAATAATTATTATTTCTTATTGAATATATAAATGCTCTTTCATCGCCAATTATTGTAAGATTATCCTTTGCTCTTGTTACACCCGTGTATATTAGCTTTTTGTATAGCATCATCTTATATGAAAAACAAACTGGTAAAATTACTATTTTAAATTCACTACCTTGAGCTTTATGTATACTAATTGCATATGCATGTTTTATTTTATCAAAATCTTTAGGAGTATATTTAACTACCATTTTATCAAAACTAATATAAAGGGTATTATCCTTAATTGAAGTAATGTATCCAATATCCCCGTTAAATACGTTATTATCAATATCATTTTCAAGCTGCAAAATTTTATCATTTTCTCTAAAAATTACATCTTTATTTATTAAATAATTTTGACCAACATCTTTATTGAATACACTTTGAAGTTCTTTATTTAAATTGTCAATACCATTTTCTCCTTTATACATAGGTGCTAAAACTTGTATATCAGAAGATGTATAACTTTTTTCAATTGCTTTTTCACATACATTTTTTATAGCTTCTTTTATATTATTCTCACATTTTATAAAACTATAATCATCTTTTTTAACTAAGAAATTTTCTGATAGATCATCTTCTTTTATCTCTTTAGCAAGCATTGAAATGTATGAATTTTCTCCTTGTCTATAAATATCTGTTAAATATGTTACATTAATCATATCACTATCAATAAGATCTTTTAATATTTTACCAGGTGATACACTTTCAAGTTGGTTATAATCACCAATAAATACTATTTTTGCATTTTTAGTTAAACCTTTAAGTAGATTATCTAATAATATTGTATCAATCATACTTACTTCATCTACTATAACAAAATTTACGTCTGACTTATTTAATTCATTAATTATAAAAGAATTATCTTCCTTATTCCATTTTAAAAATCTATGTATCGTATATGCAGGATATAGGCATGATTCACTCATCTTTTTGCTTGCTCTGCCTGTTGGTGCAAGTAACACCAACCTTTTCTGTAATTCATCAAATGTATATCCATTTATTTTTCGATATAATTCAACAATAGCTTTTATAATTGTGGTTTTACCTGTACCTGGTGAGCCTGTAATTATACTAAAATTTTTTAATATTGCATTTTTAATTGCTAGCTTTTGTTTATTATTATATTTAACATTAAAATGAAACTCAAGTGCATCTATATCTTTATCAAAATTTTTATAATTATAATCTTTTTTATTTATTAAATAATATATCATATTACTTATATTATTTTCAGCTGTAAAATACTCTTTTAAAAAATATCTATCTTCTTCTATTACAATATGTCCTTCATTTTGAAGTATATTTAGTATATCATCAAACATAGATATATCAATTTCATTATTTAAAAATTTACATACATAATTATATACTTCATCAAAGTAAAGGTATGTATCGCCTTTTTGAAAACATATATTTCTCATAGAATATATTATAGATGCACCTATTCTTCTTTGATCATTATCATCTATATTTAAATTTTTTCTTACTGCCTCAATTTTAGAAAAATTAATGTCCTGCACGTCATACATTAAATTATAAATATTATCATAAATTACACTCATTGTAATATGTTTATACGTATTATATATTTTCATTGAATCCCTAATGCTAAACCCAATTTTATTAAGTTCAATAATTATATTATAACTTTCATTATATTTACTAAGTGTATCATGGATTTGTTTTGCCTTGGCCTCTTTCATATTAGGAACCAAAAGTAAATTTTGATAATTTTCTTCTATTAATGATAAAGTATCATTACCTAGGGTTTCAACAATTGATGTAGCTGTTTTTTCACCAACACCTTTAAATAAATCTCCAGATAAAAATGCAATAATCGCATCTTTTTCTTCTGGCATTACTCTTTCATATTCTTTTACATTATATTGAAATCCATATTTATTATTATCTACAAGATTCCCATAAAAAATATATTTTTCATCTAATGTTAATTCATGAAAATATCCAGTAAAGGTCACTATATCATCTATATAATCCTCCATATCAATATCATTAGTTTCTTTAACTTTAAAAAGACCAACTATATAATTTTGGTCTGATCTATAAATAAGTCTAAAAAATGTTCCTTTAATATAATTTTTCATAATTCATCACAAAATAATTATAACAAAAAAAGGTATTATTTTAAATACCTTTAATTAAAATCATAATTACCATATACTAACCTTTTAGGACTTATAATGTCATTCAACATATTTCCTTTTGCCTGACTATCAATATTTGATTTACTTATAAAAATGCAAAATTTTTCAATTGTCCCAAATTTTCCAAAAATAATAGAATTATCTATGTATATAGCATATTTACATATATATTCTGTATTATTAGTTCTAAGTATGGTTTTTCTTAATAGTCTTTTACTTTTTCTACCTAAATTTTTAACATTCTTACTAAATAAATACATATATTCTGCATCTTTTGTTTTACACATTGCTTTTGTTAAATCATATATGTTATTAGGAACTAGATTTTCCACATTTCTTGCAAATTTATATATATATTCTACACTATTTGTTTGACATATTGCTTTTGTTAAATCAATTTTATTTCCCTTATTTAGTTTTTTTACATCAATCGCAAATTGATATATATAACACGAGTCTTTTGTCTCACATATAGCCCTTGTTAAATTATTTATAGCACATCTGCTTAAGTTTTTAACATTTTTAGCAAATAAATATATATATTTTGCATCCTTTGTTTCACATATTTTATTTGCTAAATCATTTTTATTATATATATTTAATTTTCTAACATCCGTTGCAAAATTATACATAAATTCAGCATTGTTTGTTTCACATATTGCTTTTGTTAGGTCATTTATATTATCAGGGCTTATGTTTACAACATCTCTTGCAAATAAAAATATATATAATGGACTTCCCGTTTCACGTATTGCTTTTGTTAAATCGTCTATATTATACTTACTTAATCTACTTAAAATATTTTTATTTTTAACAAAATTATATATATAATATTCATCTTTAGTTTTACAAACAGCAGCAACAATCCAGTCAAACTCTATGCTATATAGCTTTTCATTATATTTTTCTATATACCTCATAATATATTCAATATTCATTTTACATATTATTTTAGTTATTAATTTCATAATATTGCATCCCCTGTTTCGCCCACAATTATATTCATTAAATGGTCATCTTTAATGCATTTAAACTTTCTAATTTACAGTTTATAATTTGTCTTTGATCATCACTTATCCATTCAATTATATTCATAAAATATCTTAAGTGTCTATATTCTCCTATTTCTAATATTTTGTTAAATAAATCATTTTTATTATTTTCTGTAATCCAACCTACAAATTCTGAAAAGTTAATTAACACATCTACACATTCTAAATAACATACTCTTTTTATAATATGGTCCTTCATTGGATCAGTAAGAAAAGTAGATTCACAAAATGTTTCATAAATTTTATTTGCATCATCTGTTTTTAATGCATCGTTTACAAAAAGTAATTGTTTTTTTAAAGATAATTTTTCTTTTATCTTATTTTTAGCAATATTCATATACATTTTCTTCCTCAGAGTTAAATATATTATCATTATATGACAATAATTTAACCTTTATTATTTTATTTAGATTTTTCTTATCCCCTTTAAACCTTACTTTACCATAATTAGATAAATGACCTATCAAATAACCATTTTCAAAGTTTTCAGTTAGAACATAATCATAAGTATTAACATATTTTTTATAAAATTCTTCTTTTAAATTTTTACTTATTTTTAATAATTCTTTCACCCTTTGTTTTTTAATATTCCCATCAATTTGATTACTCATTTTAGAAGCTTTAGTTCCCTCTCTCTTAGAATATGGAAATACATGTAATTCCGCAAATTTTATCTTTTTTATATTTTCCTTTGTTGTATTAAAGTCTTCATCTGTTTCACTTGGAAAACCTACAATAACATCTGTGGTAATTGCAATATCAGGTCTAATTTTTCTTATTTTATTTATCTTATCAATATAATAATTCATATCATATTTTCTATTCATTAATTTTAATATTTTGTCACATCCAGATTGAAGAGGAATATGCAAATGATTTACTATTTTTTTGCTATTTTTTAAAGTATCAAGAAATTTATCAGTTAATTCTGTTATTTCAATTGATGATATTCTTATTCTTTCAAGACCATCTATTTTTTCTAGTTCCATAAGTAAATCACTAAAATCATATTCTTTTAAGTCTTGTCCATAATGTCCTGTATGAATACCAGTTAAAACTACTTCTTTATAACCATTTGATGCAAGAGCTTTTACTTCGCTAATAACTATATTTTTATCTTTACTTCTTACATTTCCTCTTGAATATGGTATTATGCAATAAGAACAATAATTGTTGCATCCATCTTGAATCTTAACAAAACTCCTTGTATGATTTTCAAACTTATCTAAATACATATCCTCAAATTCACAAGTAGATAAATCGTATATATGCTTATAATTTTTTCTATCTTTTAAATAAGTTTCTACAAGTTCTACTACCTTATTTTTATCCTTATTTCCAAGTACAATTGATACACCATCAATATCAGATACCACCTCTGGTTTTATTTGACTATAGCATCCCATTACAACAATTACAGCATCTTTATTTTTACATGCATTTCTTATAATTTTTCTACTTTTTTGATCACTTGTATTAGTAACTGTACATGTATTAATTATATATATATCCGCCTTTTCACTAAAGGGTACTATTTCATAATCTTTCTTTTTAAACTCATTTATTAAATATTCCGTTTCATAGGCATTAACTTTGCAACCCAAAGAATAAAATGCTACTTTCATATAGAACTCCTTTTCCCAAAAAGAAAATAATATATATAAATATTATTCTGACATATTAATTATTTTCTTTGTTAATTTTAATTCCCTTTGCTCAATATTTGTTTTGCACTTGAATATTTCACTTTCAATTTCCTTTAATTCATTACTATTATACATATTAGATAAAAGGATATATTCATACATCTTATATTTATTTTTAAACAATTTATTTATTAATAATGTATCGACAAACAACGCATATAAGCAAATATATTTATAATTAAGACTATTTAATACTTTTTTCCTAATTTCTTTTTTAACATCATCAGATAAATTACTAATATTTCTACTAGTCAAATATAAATATTCAATATTATTTAATTCAATTAACTTTTTAGCAAGCTTATCAATATCACCAACCGATATTATATCATTCATATTTAAAAGATATAAATATATAACTTTTGGATAGTTACATTCACATATTTTATTAGTAATTAATTTTATATCATCTTTTATATAGTATTTAGAGTTTGATATTGCAAAATCTAATAATTCAGCAGGAGCAAAATTAGATAATGCTATTTTTAAATATGATTGTTTATTACTTTCATTTAAATTTTCTATTTTAACCAGGCTAATATCTGTATAACCTATGTTATCAAAATTACATATTGCTTCAAATATTTCATTATGAAAGTCAGCATAAGTATCACTATTAAGTGCCTTTATCAAAACATTTTTGTCATTTAATTCACGCAATTTTTTAACTACTAGTGCTAATTCATCAGTCGTTAAATTATATTTATTTGGATATTCAAATAATTGATTGCTATCATTCATATTTTTACAGACATTTTCTACTATTTTAATTCTATTTTTATTATACTCTGGTACACGATCTAGGTTAAAATATTCCGCATCAATTTCGTATTGATTTTCAAAAATTAAATCTAATAGTAATGAACATGTTTGCTCATCAATATCATTATGATCTAGTAAAGAATGTAAATTTATTACTTTTCGTATCTCATAAATTTTTGATAAAACTAGTTGCGCATCTGTTTTATTAATAAAATCTATATTTTCAAAAAGAAGTGAAAAATTATTAAACATATCATTATTAATTATTTTATCAATTAATGCAGTATGATAATTATTAAATAAATTGCTAGATAAAGCATCTAATTCTAGTCCTATATCATTAAAACTACATACTATTTGTGATAACTGTTCTTTATCTATACACAATCTTTCAATAATATTAAATATACATTCTGACTCATTTATACCACGCTTCAACATCTCACATAATACATTAATAATATTTTTTTTAGCATCATTATTTAAAATATCAGAAGTAAATTCAACAAATATATTCAATTGATCAATTGATATGTTTTTTCCCTTAATCGAACTAGCAATATAGTTTATTTGTGAATTGCTTAGTTCATTTTCATAAATCATATCGTTTACTGCAGCTAAGCTACGTCTTTTTAATAAAAATTTCATATTAAACCCACCTTCTCATAACTAGTATACTATCACATTTTTATTTTATTTTCAATAACTATTCAAATAATTTTATATCCCATGTGGTCCCTGTTTTTTACCGATAATTTTTTATTAAAATAAAAAGCGCCCTTTTTTTAATCAAGTTCGCTTCTAAAACTTTTTAATGATCCTAAAAATTCAATATCTTTTTGCATCTCATCCGTTTCATTATTTTTATTATTTTCAAATGGAAACTCTTCTAAATCAATAAATAATTCAATATCTTCATTTTCCTTTTTTACTTTTTGAACCCCGTATACTGGAGAGACAATTTGTGATGCTTTAAATTTAGTTGTTTTTGCTTCATTATCAATTTTTACATCTACTTTTTTATCTATAGTTTCTTCTTTTATATCCGCCTTTTTATATACAATTTTTTTTGCACCTGCTCTTTTTACAAGTTCATCATAACTAATAATCGCATCTTTTTCTTGTTCTTCTTCAAAAGTTGTTAAATCAATAGGTTCTTGTTCTAAATTATCTTCTATTAATTTTGAAATTCCCTCTATGGAACTATCTTCATTTATAACTTCTATAACTTCTATATCCTCTTCATCTTCTTTTACTGATTCAATTTTTTTAATTGATTCTATCTTTTTTTCTATATTTTCAATATTTTTATCATTTTTACTAATTTTTATTTGTTTAGTTTCCTTTTTTAGAGCGTCAGAATATCTATTAATATGATTAAATTGTCTATCATATTTTTCATTTTTTCTTTTTGTTATTATATTTATAATACAAATGCTTATAAGCATTAACGTAACTAATACAATTAAAAACAGCAGAGTTTGGCTACTTCTATCCATTCTAGAATACATATAAAAAATTGAATTAAATTTTTCCATATTTTTCACCTCATAAACTCATATTTAATTGCACTCATGACAAACATAGGAGCAGTCTCTGCTCTAAGTATTGTACTTCCTAAAGTAACACTATAAAAATCATTTTTGCACAAAAACTCTTCTTCTAATTCTTCAAGTCCGCCCTCAGGACCAACCACTATAATGATTCTATCACAATTTGTCGAATTTTGTAATATATTTTTAACAGTTTTTTTATTTTCTTTTGTACTACACACAATTTTTAAATCATAAGGGATTGAAACTAGCTCTTTTAATTCTAAAATTCCCTTCACTTTTGGGCATATATTTCTAAATGATTGCTCTGCTGCTTCTTTAGTGATTAAATTCCATCTAGTAATTTTTTTATCCTTCTTAGAGTCCATTTTAACTTTACTTCTTTTAGCATTATAAAAAATAAATTCATATGCACCAAGCTCTGTACATTTCTGCAATATAAAATCTATTTTCTTTTCCATTAATAATGGTAATGCAATTGTAATTCTTTTATCTAATTCATTATTGATATTCAACTCTCTTACAATACTATAAGATACATTATCTTTAGTTATTTCATCTATATTACATAAAAATATTTTATTATCAGAAACAATTTCTATTTTATCATTTTGTTTCATTCTCATAACATTAATAATATGATGTTTATCACTATTAGAAATATTTAGCTTATTATCTACTGCAAAATATCTTTGCATATATTTATCACCTAGTAAAATTATAAAATATATGTAACATTAAAACAACAAATTTTACGAACATTTGAATTTCTTGACAATATTTTACTAGTAAATTTTGTCGCATTTTGGTATACTATTAATATGTGAGGTGTTAAAGATGGATAATACTGATTTTACCGAGTTTAAATCAACTTCAAATAATGAAAAAAATGGTTTTAGTATTTTAAATACATATGGAGAAAATTTAACAAAAAAGGAATATGTAACTAATCCTGCGATTGCAAGAGATGAAGAGATAAAAAAGGTGATATTAATACTTCTAAGTCCTGAAAAATCAGCTATTTTAACTGGTAAAGCAGGTATTGGTAAGACATCAATTGTTGAAGGATTAAATTATAAGATTCAAAGAAAAGAAGTACCAAATGCACTTCTTAACTCTCAAATTTATAAGATAAATACATCTTCTCTTATTGGAACTTATAATAATGATACTGGTGAAGAATCAAAACTGCAACTATTAATTAAAGAAATATTAGGTAAAAAGGATATAATATTGTTTATAGATGAAATACATACTCTTGTTACTGCTTCAAGGCAAGGTGAAATTGATTTTATAAATATGTTAAAACCGGGTCTTGATCGTGGTGATATTAAAATAATTGGTGCAACTACTACTGCTGAATATGAACAATATTTATTAAAAGATAAGGCGTTTTTGAGACGTTTTGAAAAAGTTGAAGTTTTAGAACCAGATGCAGAAACTACTGTAAAAATACTTACTGGAACTTTAAAAAAGATTGAAAAAGCAACGAATGTTAAATGGCCATACACAAACTGGTTACTCGAACAAGTATGCAATTTCTTAGTTAATATGACTAGTGAATATAAAAGGGTTTATGAAAATGGATCTAGATACCCAGATGTATCACTTGCACTACTTTCTAAATGTTTCACGTATGCAAGATTTGAAAATTCAGATAAGGTTACATTTAAGCATATTTATCAAGCTATTAAAAATTGCACGAGTGTATATGAAGATGTAATACAAAAAGAATTAGTTGTATTTAAGGAAACATTTAAAGAATATTTAGAAAATGAAAAAGTAGAAATGGATTAAAAATCTAACTTAAGAAACTATAACCTGTAATGTACAGAAGATAGTTTCTTTTTTTTGCAAAAAAAAGATCATTTTATATATGACCTTTATATACTATTTTTAACAACCTCCAGCCAAACTAATATTACCTTCTGTAAATGTTTTCCCTTGATTTACTATAGCCTTACCATTTTTTATTTCAACTTGATACTCTGTATATGAATTAGATACACAACGTGGCGGTTTAACTTCTGAACTATACATATAATAAATACGATTGTTTTTTACAATATATTTTTTAGATCCTAAATGTGTATTATTTTCTTCCATATATTTATTTAAATCATCAAATTGTGAATTAGTACCATATATAGCTGCACTACCTTTTTCAGCAGCATATTGACTAAAGTTATATATTATTTTTCCATCCTTATTTATAACATATAATTTTCTTATCAAGTAATAATTTGACAGATTATTCTCATTTAACGATATAGTTAAATCATCTGCACTATAAACAATATATTCCTCATTGTTTTCAATATCTTTTATAATTTTAAAATCACTACTAGAAAAATTATTTTTATCATAACCAACATATTCATTAACATATGAGTTTGAAGATATATCAAAAGGGAAAATAGCATCAATTTTTTTATTATCTAAAAATATTTCTTTATATAAAAAATTTAAATCAATCATTTCACCTTCGTAGTCTCTTTGTCCAGCGGGTTTATTATAATAATATATTAAAACATTATGTTTTTTTCCATTTAATTGTATCTCATTTTCATACTGTTCTAAAAATGTATAATTATTATTTTTTTCTGGAGTACTGTTTTTTTCAGTTTTTTCCTCAGTTACATTTGTATTATTCTTCTTATTTTTGTAATTACTATCTGATTTTTTATCTAAAAATATATAAATACAAAAACCAATTATAATCAATATTAAAAATATAATAATGAAAATGTAAATATTGTTTCCTTTCCTATTTTCCTTTTGGTTATTTGGTGTTGATACTTCAACATCATTGTTTAATTCATTCATATAATAACTCTTTTTCTATTATATATCTAGTATACCCACCTAAGCCTTTTGTCAATGAATATTCAAAGATAATGTAAATGTGTAATGTAAAACTAAATACTAAAAAAGAAGATAAATTATCTTCTAAAAAATTTCTTAAATTTATTTATAAAATCACTATTATCATCCAAATTAGTTTTGGAAAGCTCATTAAATAATTCTCTTTGTTTTTTATCTAGTTTAGTTGGAATAACAACCTTTATTATTATATATAGGTCCCCAACTCTTGATGAATTTACAAAAGGTACACCCTTACCTTTAATTCTATGTTTATCTAAATTTTGAGTTCCTTCTGGTATATTTAAAATAATACTTTCTTTCATAAGTGGTACTTCTTTTTTACAACCTAAAGTTGCTTCTACTATATTTATTGGAAGTTCCATATAGATATCATTACCATCTCTTTTAAATATTTGATGTTCTTCTACTTTAAACTCTACATAAACATCCCCATTTGGTCCACCATTTATACCAGCTTCTCCTTTTTCCTTTATTCTAATTTGCTGTCCGGTTGCTACACCAGCTGGCACTGTAACAGATATGGTTTTTCTTTTCTTTACTCTACCACTACCTCTACACTCAGAACATATTTCATTATAAGTTTTTCCTTTACCACCACATTGTGTGCAAGTTGCTTTAGAAACAAAAGATCCAAACATAGTTCTTGACTCTTCAGTTACCGTCCCACTACCATGACATTTAGGACAAGTTTTTTCACCGTGTCCACCTTTTCCATCACATTTATTACATGTTTCATAAACATCAAGCGTTAAATCCTTAGTACATCCATAAACTGCTTCCAAAAAGGATAATTTCATTTCATATAAAACATCATTACCTTTTTGTGCCCTATTTCCTTTAGATTTAGAAGAAGAACCCCCAAAATTAAATCCTCCCCCAAATACACCAGATAATATATCAGATAAGTCTATATCATCAAATCCAAAGCTAGAGAATCCTCCATTAAATCCACCAAATCCTTGGGCATTACCATTTTGATCAAATGCAGCGTGACCATATTGATCGTAAGTTTTCCTTTTATTAGGGTCAGATAATACCTCATATGCCTCCTGAACTTCTTTAAATTTTTCTGGAGCATCAGGGTCTTTATTTAAATCTGGATGATATTGCTTAGCTAAACGTCTAAATGCACTTTTTATTTCTTTATCATCTGCGGTTTTAGAAACACCTAAAACCTCATAATAATCTCTTTTTGTCATTTACTTCACCATCCTACTATTTTGCATCATATACTTTCTTTAATTCATCAATTAAATTATCGAAATAATTAATTGCTTCATTAAATACATATTCTTTTGATAAATCTATATCAATTGTTTTAAGTTCATCAAGTGGCATCATAGAACCACCTAACTTTAAGAAATTTAAATATTTATTTAGATATTCCTTATCACCATCTAATATTCTCTTTGCTATATAACATGCGCAAGAAATTCCTATAGAATATTTGTAATAATAGAATGATGAATAAAAGTGTGGTATTTTACTCCAATTATATCTAGAATATTCATTTGTATTTACTATATTACCATAAGAATTTTTACATGCTTTCTCAAAAATATTATTAAAATCTTCTTCTGTTAATACTTCATCATTATATACTTTTTCATGAACTTTCTTTTCAAATAAAGAACCTACAAGTAAAGTATCAAAGAAATTACCAGAAAATATATCTAATATATTATTTATTGCAGACAATTTTTCATTTTCATCATTTGAATTATTAATTATATAATTAGAAAGTAATAATTCATTAGTTAATGATGCGATTTCTGCGACAAATATTTTATACATTACTTGATGAGAAACATTATTTTTTAAACTAAAATATGAATGAACTGCATGACCTAATTCATGACATACTGAAGATACACTATTAAAATCATCATTATAATTTGCAAGTATTACAGGATTACCTTTAAATGAAAATGTTTCATAATATCCACTTTTTTTACCTTTATTTGGATAAAAATCAATCCAATTTTCATCAAATGCTTTTTTTATTACATTTATATAATCTTCTCCTAATACACTAAGAGCATTTGTTATAATTTCCCTGCAGTCTTCGGGCATATATTTTTTATTACTATCATTAGTAATAGGCGCAGATAAGTCATATGTTTGTAAATCTTCTATATTTAATATATGTTTAATAACCTTATAATATTTATATAATTTCTCTTTATTTTTTTCTGCAACATTTAATAAATTATTATATATATCGACAGTCACACCATCTGGATATAAATACATTTCAAGTGAACTTTTATATCCTCTTTTTTTCGCTATAATTGCATCTGATTTTAAATTTCCCTCATAATCAATAGCAAATAAACTAACATATTTCTTTATTTGTTTATTTCTAGTAAAATATGCACTTTTTCTTACATTTCTATCCTTTGATCTAATATATTTATAATAATTACCATTTGTAAGTGTTACTTCTTTTCCATCCTCATCTAGTATAGTTCCATATTCAATAACAGAATATAATGTTAATTCAAAATTATTTTCAAATCTTGATTGAAGTTCCCCTATATTCGATAGTAATTCTTCTTCTGAATCACTAAGTGTATATTTTTGATATCTATATATACACTCTAAATCAAATTCATATTCTTTTAACTTATCATTTTCTTCAATATATTTTTTTATAGTGTTATAATCCGTTTTTAATAATTCTGGCACTATAAAACTAGTTTTTGAATCACATATCGAATTTATATTATTTATTTCATTAAATCTTTTTTGATTTTCTGTATTTCCTAAATCTTCATCTCTTTTGCAGTTTGCATATAAATATAAATTTGAAATTAATATTTCCATTTTATTTTGCAAGTTTAAAAATTCATAAAGTGTATCAGATGAAGATGTGATTCTTCCTTTAAAACTTTCAGTTTCTTTTATTAATTTAATAAATTCTTCTTTATCTTTATTAAATTCATCTTCATTACTATATATACTACTTAAATCCCATTTATATTTTTTTTCTATTTCACTTCTAAGTTTTTGTTTAATTTCCATATAATAGTTCCTTTCATAGTAAAAGCAGAAAGTTCTAGATAACTAGAACTTCTTAATTATTTTTCTTCATACTCTGCATCTACTACATTATCATCTTTTTTATCATCTTCATTTGAAGTATTCTCACTAGCACTTTGACTTGCTTTAGCAGCTTCTTCATAAACTTTTGAACCAAGAGCCATTGCTTTTTCATTTAATTTTTCTTTAGCTGATTTCATCTTCTCTAAATCATTAGACTCTATTGCATCTTTTGCTTCTTTAACTGCATCTTCTGCTTCCTTTTTTTCTTTATCAGAAATTTTGCCATCCAAATCTTTAACAGCTTTTTCAGTTGCAAATACTAATTGTTCAAGTTCATTTTTAGTATCTGCTTCTTCTTTTCTTTTTGCATCTTTTTCTTTATTAGCTTCCGCTTCTTTTACCATTTTATCTATTTCTTCATCTGTTAGAGATGTAGATGCTGTTATTGTAATAGATTGCTCTTTATTAGTTCCAAGATCTTTAGCTTTAACATTAACTATACCATTAGCATCTATATCAAATGTAACTTCTATTTGAGGTACTCCTCTTGGTGCTGGTGGAATGTTATTTAATTGGAAATTACCAAGTGTTTTATTATCATTTGCCATTGGTCTTTCACCTTGTAGTACATGTATATCAACTGCTGGCTGATTATCTGCTGCTGTTGAGAATACTTGACTCTTAGAAGTTGGTATTGTAGTATTTCTTGGAATTAATACTGTCATAACTCCCCCCATTGTTTCAATACCAAGTGAAAGTGGTGTTACATCAAGAAGCACTATATCATTTACTTCTCCAGTTAATACTCCACCTTGAATAGCAGCTCCCATTGCAACAACTTCATCAGGATTAACACCTTTACTTGGTTCTTTACCAAGTTCATTTTTAACAAGTTCTGTTACCATTGGTATTCTAGTTGAACCACCAACAAATATTACTTTATCAATATCATTTTTAGTAAGATTTGCATCTTTTAGAGCTTTTCTAACTGGTTCTAAAGTTGAATCTACTAAATCACGAATTAGTTCTTCAAATTTAGCTCTTGTTAAAGTTGTCTCTAAGTGTAAAGGTCCATTTTCTCCTTGTGAAATAAATGGTAGGCTTATTTGAGTAGAAGTTACTCCACTTAAATCCTTCTTAGCTTTTTCTGATGCATCTTTTATTCTTTGCATAGCCATTTTATCATTTGATAAGTCTATACCATTTTCTTTTTTAAATAAATCTACTAAGTAATCTGATACTCTATTATCAAAATCATCTCCACCTAGTTTATTATTTCCACTTGTTGATTTAACTTCATATACACCATCACCAAGTTCCAAAATAGATACATCAAATGTTCCACCACCAAGGTCATAAACTAAGATTGTATGTAAATCATCTTGTTTATCAGAACCATATGCAAGTGCTGCAGCAGTTGGTTCATTAATAATTCTTTCTACTTCAAGTCCTGCAATTTTACCAGCATCTTTTGTAGCTTGTCTTTGAGCATCATTAAAGTATGCTGGAACAGTGATAACTGCTTTAGTTACTTTTTCTCCTAAATAACTTTCTGCATAATCTTTAATATATCCAAGTATCATTGCTGATATTTCTTGTGGTGTATATTCTTTACCATTTGCTTTAACTTTTTCATCAGTACCCATCAATCTTTTTACTGAATAAATTGTATTTGGATTTGTTACCATTTGTCTTTTAGCAGCATCACCAACGATTATTTCATCACCTTTAAATGCTACTACAGAAGGTGTAGTTCTATTTCCTTCTGGATTTGGGATAACTGTTGAATTACCCCCTTCTAATACTGCACAACAACTATTAGTTGTACCTAAGTCTATACCTATTATTTTACTCATATATATCCTCTCCTTTATTTACTTACCTTTACCATCGCTGGTCTTATTACTTTATCTTTATAAGTATACCCTTTTTGCATAACTTCTATTACTATATTAGAATCAATTCCTTCTTTTTCTTCTTGCATTACTGCCTGATGAAATGTAGGATCAAATTCTTTATCTAAAGCATCAATTTCTTTTACTTCAAACTTTTCTAATGTACCTTTTAGATTATTATATATCATGGTAACACCCTTTTGATAATTAGAAAGTTCAGCACTTTGATTATCATCTGATATAAGTGCTCTTTCAAAATTATCAACTACTGGTAATAATTCAAGAATTAATGATTCGTTAGAATATTTCAAAAGTCTACCAAGCTCCTCATCTTTTCTTCTTAAAGTATTTACCATTTCTGCAGTTACCCTCATATTTTTATCTTTTAAAGTAGCAATTTCATCTTGAAGTTCTTGAATTGCTTTATCTTTCTTGTCATCTTTTTTTGATTTCTTTTCTTTTTTTGTATTTTCTTTAACTTCATCATCTTGATTTTCCAAAACTTCAGTTATATCTTCTTTTTCCATATTACTCCCTTTCTATGCAAGTTTTCAAATATTCAAGTAAACTCACAACTTTATCATATTCCATTCTTTTTGGGCCTATAATAGCCAGTGTACCTTCTTCACTATTAACTTTGTATTTAGTTTTAACTACTGTCAAATCATCATCTATATTATTTTCAGCTCCAATATAAATATTTATACCTGCATCATCTTCTCTAATTGATGAAACTATATTATCATCATCAAATTTATTTATAATATCTCTTATTTTAGATGCATTGTTTGAAAATTCTTCAAGTTCTAATAGTCTATTTTTTCCTTTAACTGTTACATCACTTGAGTTTTTTAAATCACTAAATGCTGCATAAAATGCATTATAAATCATTTCATGATTATTAACATATTGAGCAATTATAGGCTTTATTTCAAACTCTAATTTTTCACTTACTTCGTTTATTGGAGTTCCTACTATCAATTTATTAATTAAATCAACAGTCTTACTTATCTCTTGTAAATCAGAATCTTCAATATCAATCTTCTTATTTTCTACATGTCCATTATCTGTAATAACAATTGCTAGTAAATTATTAGTGTTTAAAGGTATTACTTCAACCTTTTTTAATTTACTTTCATTATTATTTCCAAGTACGATAGTTGTATAATTAGTCATTTCAGATATAATTTCCAAACTTTTAGATATTGCATCTGATAATACTAATGATTTATTTTGAAATATAGTTTGAAGATTAAGAACATCTTGTCCTGTCATTTCTTTTGGCTTCATTAAATTGTTAACATAGTATTTATAACCTTTTTCTGAGGGGATTCTACCTGATGAAATATGTGTTTTTTCTAAATACCCTATATCTTCTAATTTAGCCATTTCGCTTCTAACAGTTGCTGGGGATACCCCAAGCAATTTACAAATAGATGATGAACCGACTGGTACCGGCGATTTACTATATTCTTCAATTATCAGTTTTAAAATCTCATTTTGTCTTTCACTAAGCAAAATTTATCACCTCTAATTTCAGCATACAATTAAATTATATCACTAATTTTAGCAATGTCAATACTTGAGTGCTAAAAATAATAGAAAACAGATTTTTTATTCTGTTTTAACATTTTTCATTGCCATTAAGTATAATCATACGTAAACTAAATTAAAAGCAGATATTACTCTGCCTCAAAATATATAATTGTTTGCTAATTTTTAATCTATTTTTATATAAGGTTCAACTAAATCATATCCAAAAAAGTAAAACAAACTAGCAAAAATCACTAAAAATATAATTAATCCTATTTGAACTCTAGTTATTTTCTTTTGTTTTTTTTCATCCTTTTTTTCCTTTTCTAAGCTAACATCTATAACATCGTCATTAGTTTGAAATAATGTATCTAAACTAATAACACTATTTTCTTGTACTTTTGGTTCTACTACTTTAGGCGCTTCAGTAAAATCATCTAATGTCTCTATAGATTCATTATCATCTACTTCTATCATTTGCGTATCTTCATCAAGAATTTCTATTTCTTCATTATTCATAATTTTCCTCCTATACAAAATTAATAAGTATATCATTTAATACATAAAAATATTTTTCATTAACGTAAATATTCTGAGTATCATCTATTAAATACCCCTGTGATATTAGCTTATTTATATTATCTATATCATATATAAGTATACCATATTTTTTATAAAAGTCATCTTTATTTATCCCTTTTGTTAATCTAAAACCTAATATTAATTCGTATTTTATTTTAGATTTCTTATCAATTATCTCTTTATCTAGACCATATTCATTATTTAGGTATTTATTAAGATTCCTAGTATTTGTATATCTTACGTTACAGATATATCCTGCTGCAGAAAGACCAAAACCATAGTACTCCTCATTCATCCAATATTTTAGATTATGTTTAGATTCATACCCTGGTATTGAATAATTACTTACTTCATAATGATTATATTTTTTAGATAATTTTTTATTTATTAGTTTATACATTTCATAGTCTAAGTCTGAATCAATTGGTTTAACTTCATTTACATATAATTTGGTATGTTCTTCTATAATCAAAGAATAACAAGAAACATGTGAGATATTTAAATCTAATATATTATTTAAGTCTTCTTCCAAATCTGATAAACTTTGATTATTAACAGCATATATTAAGTCAATATTTATATTATAAAAATATTTTTTACATAGCATAATTTTTTCTTTTATGATTTTACTATCATAGTTTCTACCTAAGTATTTTAATATTTTATTATTAAATGACTGCACACCTACACTTAATCTATTAACTTTATTATTTTTAAATAGTTCTAACATATCTATAGTTATATCTTCAATATTGCATTCAATTGTAAACTCATAATCATCTTCTAATTTAAACGATTTTGTAATATCAAATAGTTTTTCTAACCCTTTTATTGAAAGTGCTGATGGAGTACCCCCTCCTATATAGATGGTATCCAATTTTTCATTTTCATATTTGTCCTTTATTTCTTTTTCTAAGGAATATAAATAATTATCTACTAATTTTTCGTTATAATAAATTTTACAAAAGTCACAATAAGAACATATATTTTTACAAAATGGTATATGTATATAAGCAGATTTAACCATGTCTTTTTAAACTACCTTTAAATTTTCCACTTTCATCTTTAATTATATCATTATTAAAAGCAGAATTTTGTCCACCTTTTATGTTCCAGTTATATTTATTAATCTTTCTTTTCATTTCAACAAATTTTATAATTTTTAGTTGTTCTTCTGTAGCATTATTTGAAAACAATCTTTTTAAATTTACAGTTAAATCTCTACCAACAGTTGAACTTGATGATTTTATGTTTTCAAATGTTAAAAGTTTAGCAAGATTCTCATCTGATATTTCTCCATTATTTTCAATAAATATTTCTAATGTTCTTTTAACTCTCAATATTATTTCACGATTCATATTTTACTCCTCTACACTAAGTACCGATAAGAATGCTTCAGCAGGCAATTCCACACTTCCTATCGTTTTCATTTTCTTTTTTCCTTCTTTTTGTTTTTCAAGTAATTTTCTCTTTCTTGATATATCTCCACCATAGCATTTAGCAAGCACATTTTTTCTATTTGCTTTGATATCACATCTTGCGATTGCTTTACCGTTTATACATGCCTGAATTGGTACTTCAAATAATTGTCTTGGAATTATTTCTTTAAGTTTCTCTACGGTTGCCTTTCCTCTTTTATATGCAAAATCCTTATGAGTAATTACTGAGAATGCATCTACTATTTCACCATTTAATAATATATCCATTTTAACTAAATCGCTTACTTTATTTCCTATAAACTCATAATCAAACGATGCATAACCCTTGGTATAAGATTTTAGTTTGTCAAAAAAATCATATACTATCTCTGATAATGGAAGTTCATAGTGTATATTAACTCTAGTTTTATCTATATAATCCATATTAATAAAAATACCCCTCTTATTCTGACAAAGTTCCATAACTTGCCCTATATAATCGCTTGGAGTAAAAATATTAGTTCTAATATACGGTTCTTCTATCTTACTTATTAGTTGTCTATCTGGAAGATTAGTTGGATTATCAATATATATTATCTCCCCATCTGTAAGAGTTACCTTATATACAACAGACGGAGATGTTAATATTATTTCTAAATTAAACTCTCTTTCAATTCTTTCCTTAATAATATCCATATGTAGTAGCCCTAAAAAACCACATCTAAATCCAAAACCTAAAGCCTTAGAAGTTTCAGGTTCATATGAAAGCGATGCATCATTCAATTTTAATTTATCAAGTGCATCTCTTAAATCATTATATTTACTTGTTTCAATTGGATATATACCAGAGTATACCATTGGTTTTATCTCTTTATAACCTTCTAATGCTTCTATATCTTCTTTACCATCCAATACAATAGTATCACCTATTTTAACATCCCCTATGTTTTTTATAGATGCACAAATATATCCTACATCTCCAGCATTTAATTCACTTAATTTTTGATTTTTTGGAGTTGATACACCAATTTCAGTGATATCATAAGTTGCATTAGTGCTTAGAAATTTTATTTTATCACCTAATTTTATTTTACCATCAACAACCCTAGTTTGCACTACTACCCCTCTATATGGATCAAATACACTATCAAATATAAGTGATCTAAAACTTGAGTTTTGATTACCATTAGGTGATGGGATTCTTTCAATAATTGCATCTAATAATTCTTCTACACCATAACCTGTTTTGGCACTTGTAAGTATAATTTCACTCTCAACAAAACCTAGCACATCAATTAATTCTTGTTTTACTTTAGGAATATCCGCATTTGGTAAGTCAATTTTATTTATAACAGGAATAATAGTTAAATCATTTTCTAGTGCTAAATATAAATTGGCAAGGGTTTGAGCTTCCATTCCTTGTGATGCGTCAACTACAAGGATTGCACCTTCACATGCAGCTAGACTTCTTGAAACCTCATACGTAAAATCTACATGCCCAGGTGTATCTATTAAATGAAGAGTATATCCTTTATAATTTAATTTAACTGCATTTAGTTTAATAGTAATTCCTCTTTCTCTTTCAAGTTCCATGCTATCAAGCATTTGCTCTTTACTCTCTCTTTTTGATACTGCACCGGTTATTTCAAGTATTCTATCTGCCAATGTGCTTTTACCATGATCTATATGTGCAATTATAGAAAAGTTTCTAATTTTATCTTGAATCATTTTTTTCACCTAAAGATATTATACAATAAATTTAGTTTTTATTCACTACTGTTTTATAAACTATTCAATTAATTTTTCTACAAACTTAAATGTTTTCTCTAAACCAGTTGATATGCCACTATTCAAAGCATCTGATAAAGCAAGACCAATATCAGTAACTTTATTATCATATTTTTTGGTTTCATTTACTAAATAATCTTTTATATCAACTTTCTTACCCTTTTTTAAATCTTCCTCAAATTCTTTCATTTTTTCTTCTGTGAATTTTGACTTTTCTTTGTTTTCATATTCATAATATCCAGATGAAGAGGCTATATATAGAGAAACAAATAAAACAAACAAACAAAA
>JAGBAW010000017.1 GCA_017938725.1 Bacilli bacterium
TAAAACCTTTTAAGCTTAGAGCTTATATTAAAGGTCTGTTTATTTTGTGTTAAATTAATTATATAACAGTTTTAAATTTTTGAGTGTTTTCTCTTTTTTTTATATAATTTTACATTTTCCCACATCTAGTTTACTACATCTCATATCTTTGCTTTAATTGACCGAAATCGGATTCTGTGCTAATATATAAGACAGGTGAGACAATTACTTTACGACCTAAAAATGGTATTCCATAGGTAAGACAGTAGGAAAGTTGAAGTGCCAACATAGACTTTCCCACTTTAGGTTTCGATACAAGTAAATAAACACCTTTAGACCTCATTAATCCTTCGATTATGATGTCTTTTTTTGTGCTTGTATCTAATTCTTCAATCAGTTTCAAATTTTATGCTCCTTTCTTTACTCTAGATTCTAAATAACTAATATTAATATCTAAATAATCTACAACTTCTTTCATAGGTACTACATGCTTTGGAATCATATAGCCTTGTTTGGTTAATTTGTTCTTAATTTCTTTTTTAATTTTTAAAGCAGAATTTCTACCAACTTGGCTAATCTTCATTAAATCTTCTAAGGTACACCATTGTTTTGAAACGATTTCTAAAGTTTCCTCAGCAGTCATTTTTCTCCTCCTTTCATTTAAATTTTTATTACTACTAAATTAAGACTAGCTTTATTAAACTTAATTACCTCCAAACATATTGAAAGCCTAGCCTTACAATTTTATTATCTAATATTTTAAAATTTTTGTCAAGTTAAACTTTCAAAAAAATATAGTTAAACTTACAAAAATGTGATATAATGATATTAAATAAAATTAAATTCTAATAAATAAAGGAGTTTTATACTATGGAAGAAAAAACTTTAAGAACTTTAATTGAAGGTGGTCGAGAAGCAAAGCGTTTCTCACAAAGAGAACTTGCAAGAAGAATTGGCTTAAGTAATACTTCTTTGAATGACCTTGAAAAAGGAAAAGTTCAAAAACCTGATATTGAAATATTAAGAAAAATTGCTGAAGAATTAGATTTATCATTAAAAGAATTATTAAGTGTAGCAGGATATAATGAATTAACAACATGGGTAGTTGATGATGAATTTAAAAATAAATCTTCTAAAGATTTAAAAAATATTATAAAAGAAGCAAGAGCATTTAAATACGATATTTTAGATTGGGATGCTAAGAAAAGGGCTATTGCAGGAGATGTAATGGGAAAGCTTGATCGTATTGCTTATAAGCTAGAATTGATAAAAGATAATAGAGGAACAAGCTATACCTTAGATGAAGCTGTAAAAGATATTAAAGAAACTGTTGAAGAATTAGATAAAGTTGCTAAAAAATATGATTATAGCAAATTACCTTATGATGTATAAAAAATAAATAATGTGAGAGAAAGTAGGATAATATGGAGTACAAATTGTTAGAAGAAAAAGATTTAAAATCAATGGAAGATGTATTAAAAGATGATAATATGATTTTTAATTTAAAATATTTGAATAATTTTATTAAAAATACTAATTCTTTTGGATTTATAGCAAAAGATGAAGACAACATTGTTGGATTCGCTTATGCTTATACTTTATTAAGACCGGACGGAAAAAATATGTTTTATTTACATTCAATAGGAATGTTACCTAATTATCAAGATAAGGGATATGGTTCAAAATTATTGGAATTCATTAGAAATTACTCAAAAGAAATGGGATGCTCTGAAATGTTTGTTATAACTGACAAGGGTAATCCTAGAGCTTGTCATGTTTATGAAAAATTAGGTGGTAAAAATGATTATGAAGATGAAATAGTTTATGTATATGATTATGAAAAAGGTGATAATTAATGGATAAGATTGCTAATAGTATAGATATTAATTCTGTAAAACATATTATTGAAGATACTTTTAAGACTATAGCTGTAAATAATATTAAGCGTTTGGGCGAAGGTTTGGATAGTGTTGCATTTCTAGTTAATGATGAATATATTTTTAAAAAATCCAAGCATAAAGAAGCATCTGAAAACATGAAAAAAGAAATATCAGTTTTAAGATTTTTAGAAGGTAAGTTGCCATTAGAGATACCTAAAATTGATTTCTATGATGAAGATGCAAGTATATGTGGATATAAGGAAATAAAAGGAACAATATTAACTCCAGAAATATATTCATTAATGAGTATTGAAGAACAAGAACAATTAGCAAAAGATATAGCAAATTTTCTAATTACACTACATTCTTTACCATTACCTAAAATTAAAGATTTAGAATTAGATGTAATCGATGATTATAGAAGCGATTACGAAACATTAAAGTCAATGATATATGATAAAATACCAAATGAATCAATAGAATATTTAGATGAATTATTTAGTAGGATATTGAACGATGAAAGAATTACTAAATATACAAGAGTATTATGTCATAATGATTTAAGTTGTAATCATATAGTCATTAGAAATAATCGAGTTATAGGAATTATAGATTTTGGTGATGTAGCTATTACAGATAGAGATAAAGATTTTGTATATTTACTTGAACAAAGTGATGAGGAAATTGGCAGAAATTTTGGATTAAAAGTATTGGATTATTATAATCATCCTAATAAGGATATTGCAATATTAAAAGCTAATTTAAATGACGAGTATTATCCGATAGAAGAAATATTAGGTGGTACTGCAAAAGAACTAGAGGAAATGTACAATGAAGGGTTATCAAAAATTAGAAGTATGGCTTTTATATATAAAAATAAAAAAGATTTTGTTGAAAAAGGAAGAAGAACGAAAATTTAAAACAGAGTTTGTAAAGATAAAGAATAAGGATGTGATTGATTATGCAAGAAATAATAGATAAAATAATACAACAAAATTCCGCATTATTTGGAATTGATTCTAACATAGAAAAAATTAATGTTGGCTTTACTAACACAATATATAATATAAATGATACTTTTATCGTAAAGATTTGTACAAATCAAAATAATGAAGAAAAATTTAAAAAAGAAATTGATTTTTATAATACAAATAAAGAAAATAAATTAATTCCAAAGTTATATTATTCAAGTATTGATAAAAAAGAAATTCCATACTTTTATGAAATCCTAGAAAAAGTAAAAGGTGTTTCATTGTATAACGTATGGCATACCTTTTCAGAAGAACAAAGAGAAGAAATTATTAAACAGCTATGTACTGCAATGAAACAAATTCATAGTAATATTAGTAATGGGTATGATTGGACTAAAAAAATAAAAGATCAGTTTATATTATTATATGAAGAAGCAAAAGAACTTAGTTTATTTAGTGAAGAAGAACAAAGGATTCTTGATTCCGCATATTCTAAATTTGACAAATATTTAGAATCTGATAACTTTGTTTTAATTCATAATGATTTGCACTTTGATAATATATTCTTCAACGATGGAGAAATTAAATTAATTGATTTTGAAAGATCAATGTATGCTCCTAGAGATTTTGAATTGGATATTCTTTATAGGATGATTAGAAAACCTTGGAAGTTTGCTAGGGAAGAAACTGAACAATATACAGATATAAAGCATTATTCTAATATAATGTCGTATTTACAAAAATATTATCCAGAGTTAGTTAATATTCCAAATCTTTATCAAAGATTAGCAATTTATGATATGGTATATTTTTTAAAGCAATTGGTAGAACATCCAGAATATGAAGACTTAAAAAATGATGTAATAACTGGTGCTAGAATAGTAACACTAAAAGATAAAATGACTATTAATGATGGCATAAAAGCTAAGATATAAATGAAAAAGAAAAATGTAAGTTGATATTATATGACAATATGACATTTGTTTGCGACACTCTTATTACTATTGTCATCTTGTCATAAACATTTACAATTAAGGAGTGAAAAAATGCGATATAATTATAAAAAAGTTAACAATCCTTTACAAGCAGTTTTTAATGATTTAAAATTATTTGAACAAAATAACTTTTGTTATAATTATTTGGAACAGACTTTTAGTGATAAAACTGAAGAAGATTGAATCAACATTCTGATGTTGCCGCCGCATGTTTCAGACAAGCCAATGAATATTATAAAGTTGCTATTAATTCTGATATTAGTACATCACCATTAGTGTATTCTTATGCTTTGAATAATTTATTAAAGGGTGTATGCTATTTAAAGAGTTTTGATGATGAATTATTAAAAGGGTTTAAAAGCCATGGGTTTTCAGTAAACGGAGATAAATTATCTAAAGTAGATGCTCTATCTTCAAGAATAATATTAAATAAAAAAGGTGCTGTAATTTCTTTACTTAAATTATATAATAATCATCTAGATCCACAAGAAATTAAACTTTATAAAATAATAAGACATATTCCAGATATAGATAATTTTTATTTTAATTCATCAAAGAGCATTTCACTAATAGCTAAAAATATTAAGGATGGAAAAAACAATTATATTATATTTGGAAATTCATTGGATGAAGAAACGGGAGAAATATTGCAAGAATTTTCTTTAATGGGTAATATATTATCAAATGACAGTTTTATTATGTGTTGTCCTACAATGCTCAACAAGCAATATTTTGAAGAGGGTTTATTTGATAGAAATAATGTTTTTTATAAGGATTATATGAATATTCCTGAAAAATATGAAGAAGGTCTAAAAGATATTAATATTTCTTTTTATTGCTACTTGTTAATAATGTCTTATGGAATGATGGTAAGGTATAACGCAAATATATGGGAAAAATATATTGATAAAAAAGGATCTTCTTATAGTACTTTGATAGAATTGTCAATACCAAATGCTGTAATAAATTTTTATTATCAAATGCACTATTTATTATTTGGTTTTTATTATGAAAATGATGCGTATACTGAAATTGATATAAAGAAAATGATAGATGAATCTACTCCAGATATAATGAATAATATAACAAGAAAATTAAAATCAAGAGGAATTCAATATGGTAAAGATGTAATACTTCCTTGGGAAGAAAAAGTTAGATAAAAAAGGTAGTTAAAAATAAGTTTCAACTACCTTTTCAACTACCAAAATTTTAAATTTTACTTAATAATTATGTTAAATAACCAATTTTAAAAGATATAAAATAAAGGTAAAAGTATTTAAATAAACTTAGAAGTGCATGAATACTAACCGCCCCCTGAAATCCCGTCAGAAATGGCGGGATACTTTGTTTATAAGGGCTTTATGCCATTTAATATATGTATTAGGTACCCAAATAGGTACCCATTTTAATTTAGTTTGTCGATAATGTTTATTATTTCATTCATTTGATTTTTAAATAGGTGAGAATAAGTATTTAATGTTTCATCTATTTTTGTATGACCTAAATACTTTGCAACTACATTGATAGTGGCACCACTATTAATTAAAAGTGATGCACAACTGTGTCTAAAATCGTGTATTCTAATTTGCTTAACTTCTGCTAACTTACAATTTTTATTTTTCCTACATCTAAGTTTTCCATTAGTGATAGGTTCTGTATCTCCAAATAAATACCAATCATTATTAAAACCGTAATGCTTTTTAGAAACTTTATATAATTCTTTTAAGTCATCTAATAAAACTTTAGGAATAGGGATATTTCTTATACTTGATTTTGTTTTTGGTGTAGTTACCATATATGATTTACCTTCATCACCACGAGTAGCAACAATATTTTTATTAACACTTAAATAGTGATTATCAAAATCTATATCTTTCCAAGTAAGACCTCTAAGCTCACCACGACGAAGACCACAATAATATAAAGTTTCAAACATTGTTTTAAATAAAATATCATCTTCTACTGAAATAAATTTTTTAAATTCATCATAAGTAAAGAATAGCATTTCTTTAGGTATTTCATTTGGGTCAGTAAAATTAGTCATTTTGTTATAAGTCGCTGTAAAGTTAAAATTGTACCATTTAGTGGCAAAGTTTAATAATTCTTTAAAGAATTTAAATAAATGATTTTTATGATTTGTTGTATATCCATAAGAATTTATTTGCTTTTTCCATTTTTCAAAGTGTTCAATATTAAAATCTTTTAATTTAACATTATCTAAGTCTTTGAAAAATTTTTCTCTATCACGATAAGTTTTTAAGGTAGTGTATTTCACTTTGTCTTCTTTATAAGCATAGAAGAGTGTATATAAATCTTTAAAAGTCATATTACGATCTTTATCACTTCTTTCAGTATTTATAGTTAAAAACTCTCTTTCAGCTTTTAAAGCTTCTGTCTTAGTAAAAAATTTCTTTGACTTATATTTTCTTCTAGTTCCATCTAAATTCTTTACATAGTCATAAAAAATCCATTTACGGCCATCTTTTGTCCATTCATCTTTGTCTAATAGTTTAACTGCCATAATCTTCCTCCTTACTTGAATTATTGCTATTACTTACCGAAAAAATATCATTAGTAAGTATTTCTAGAGGTTCCTTATATTTAGCAGTATATAGTCTTTCTGCCTGAGTCCTTTTACATTCTATAAATAATCCTAGTTTTTCTAATTCTTCTTTATTACTTGATATTAATTTGCCTAAAACAGGTGGAGTAATAAATAAGTTTAGTTTACTAACCATTTCAGAAATAGTAAAAGTAAATTCCTTTTTACTAATAGCATATTTTAAAAATTGAATTAGATTTGGATTAAGTGTTTCTTTGGTATTTTCATCAATACTGAGTATTAAATTATCATTTCTTTTCAGTACGTAATCTTTACTTGGATAATCTCTACTTTCATAACTCAAGTAAAAAGTTGATTTAATATTTTCATCCTGTTTTAATGCTAATTTACCATCTACACAAGTATCAATAGCAGTACTTCCTAGAGATTTACCTTTACGATTTAAATGATGAACTATGATAATAGTAACTTTGTAATCATTGCATAATTTACGTAGTTGTGGAAATATTTTCTGACTCATATCTTGATAATTATTTAAATCATAATAACTTCCAAAATTTATTCCATTAAACATATCAATGAATACCAATTTACCGTTGTATTTTTCCTTAAATTCACTTATTTCTTTTTCGACTTTTAATATGCTTATTTGTGTCACATTATCTTCTGGAAAAGTGTATAAAAAGTTATTTTCTTTTAAGTTACATTTCATAAAATTAATACGGCTAATAGTTTCAGATGGATTCATTTCTGTACTTAAATATAAAACAGGTGTTTTATTAGTCCTTAAATCCAAAAAAGGAATACCATTACAAACAGAATTAGCTATTTGAAGAGCCATAGCTGATTTACCAACCTTGGCTTCTCCAAGTAAGCAATATAGACCATTTTCTCTAATCATATTTTCAATTACATAATTAATATCGACAATACTATTACTTAATTCTTCAATTGTTTTCATATAATTCCTTTCTATAAATTTTCTTTAGCCATCTTTTCTAAATAATTAATATTTATTTTTAGTTTATTAACGACTTCAATCATTGGTAATCGGTTATTAGGAAGAGTATAACCTTTATTAATTAGGTCATCTTTTATCTCTCTTCTAAGTTTAACTGCATTATTTTTACCTATTTCAGCAAGACGCATTAAATCATCAAGATTACACCATTGCTTTGAAATAAGTTTTAATGTTTCTCTAGCATCCATATAAACTATCCTCCTTCCATTTAGACTCTAGATATAAATATATCTATGTATGGATTACCAACTAAAGAAAGAAATTATATTGTGAGGCATACTCACAATAATATATTATCATATAATTTTAATTTAAGTCAATACAATTTGTGATTAAAACTCACAAAAATATTGTTTGATAATCAAAATTGTGTTAAAATGGTAATAGATGAGTAAATGAGGTGTTGTTGATGGAAAATAAGACTTTATCCAGTGTAGTAAAGAGTGCTAGAGAAAAACTTGGAATATCACAAAGAGAATTATCAAGAAGAACTGGAATTGATAACAATACACTAGCAAAGATAGAAAAAGGTGAAAGAAAGAAGCCAAATGTATTATCATTAAGAAAGTTAAGCGTAGTGTTAAAAATAGAATTTGAAAACTTGTTGAAATTATCAGATTATAGTGAAGAAGATATAGTTGCTATTACAAGTGATTCTTATAACAACATAGCAATAATACCAGAAAATGCTCCAGTATTATTACTAGATGATTTACTAAAGCAATTTAAAGAAGAACTATATATTAAGCAAATAATTAAGGAATTATTAAAAGATGTAGATATTAGTAAATTTGATATAGAATCTGAATTAAAACAGACTGAAAAAAAGAAATCAATAAAAAAATATATTGAAGAAAATAATGGTGAGATAGAAAAAATAGTTGATGGTATTAATCATTTAAATAGTTTATTAAATAAAGAATCATAATAATGACAGGATGACAGATGAATTAGATTACGGGGTAATGGTAAATATCTGTCATTGGTGTCATTTATAAAAGTAAAGCGCCATTTTATGGTAGAAGACGAAAGAAAAATATTAGATTATAGATAAATGATATTAGTAGTATTAGTAATTTAGCAAATAATGGAGGTGGATTGATAAAATGAAAAAAGTGTTTTTATATTTATATCCAATAGAAGAGTTTACAAAGATGTTTCTATTTCATAATGATAGTTTATATGATGAATGGGGAATTGAAAGACCACTACCTATTCTCAATAATACAATAAATAGAAGATATAGAGAAAAAGGATATCAAGTTGTATTTGCTTTATATCCTGATAGAGATTTATATGGTATTCAGAAAAAGGATGAAGATAGAATTATCTACACAGATATATCCTTTGATGAGGCAAGTGCTTATGATGCGAAAGGAAACCAAAAGAAAGACTTTGTTCCTAAATACCCTAACGAAAAGCTATTAATAGAGCAACTTGGATATGTTGATGAATTGGTAGTTGGGGGCTATCATGTTATGGATTGCGTTAAAAGAGTAGCAGAATTTGCTTTACAAAGCGGTATTAATACTTTAGTGGATATAGATTTAACAGATTTGTTTTTCAATGTTTATGGACATAAAGATTATTTTGATATGGATAGTTATAGCCCAGAAAAATTTAAAATGTATATGATTCATAATTTTAAAGATGAAGATCCAGAATTTGCAGAAAGGCTTTTTAATAGAAATTATTCAAGCCCTGTATATGGATTTACAACTCAATTAAATAAAAGAAAATAATTAAAACAAAAGTTAGGAGATGGTAAAGTGTCAAAATGGTATGATAAACCTACTAAAATTTTATCAATGAAAAAGGATATTGATTATGTTATGTGTATTGATGAAAATGGTAGTAGCAGTAATTTAACTTATGTATTAAAGCAAATATCAAATGAAAAGGAAATATCAGAAGATGATAAATACTTTACCATTACTGGATGTATCTTTACTAAAGAAGAATATATGAATTCAAAGAAAATAATAAAATCATTAAAAGATAATTATTGGGAAAATGGATTGTTTTATGATAGCAAATTAAAACGAGAAAAAGCAGTATGTTTTCATTCGAGAGATATAAGAAAACACGATAACTGTTTTAATGATAGTGTTATAAATTATAATGAGTTTATGATTGATTTAACAGACACTATGAAGAATATTCAATGTAAAATTATTTCAATTAGTATAAATCTTTA
>JAGBAW010000018.1 GCA_017938725.1 Bacilli bacterium
TAGATGGATGGGAATAAGACCTACAGTTCGTGGTTCTGTTATGAACCCTAATGACCATCCACATGGTGGTGGTGAAGGTAGAGCTCCAGTTGGACGTAAACAACCTATGACTCCATGGGGTAAACCAGCACTTGGACTTAAAACTCGTAAGAATAAAAAGAGTTCAAATAAATTAATAGTTACTCGTCGCAGTAGTAAATAAGGAAAGGATGAATATTAATGGCTAGAAGTTTAAAAAAGGGACCTTTTGTTGACGAAAGTCTAATGAAAAAGGTTCAAGAGATGAATAAAAGTGGAAAAAAAGAAGTAATAAAAACATGGTCACGTCGTTCAACTATTTTTCCTGATTTTATTGGACACACTTTTGCAGTTCATAATGGTAAAGAACATATTCCAGTTTATGTTACTGAAGATATGGTTGGTCATAAATTAGGAGAGTTCGCATTAACTCGTAAAAATGGTGGTCATGGCGAAAATAAGAAGAAATAGTTTGAACTTCAAAGAAGGGAGAGTTAAAAATGGAAGCAAAAGCAACTGCTAGAACAGTTGTCGTTGTACCTAGAAAAGCACGTCTAGTAATAAACCTTATTCGTGGTAAAGATGTAAGTGATGCAATGGCAATATTAAATAATTTAAATAAAAAATCGGCACGTTTAACTAAAAAAGTTTTAGTATCAGCCGTAGCTAATGCTGAAAATAATTTTAAATTAGATAAAAATAATTTATATATTAAAGAAGCGTATATAAATGATGGACCAATAATGAAAAGAAGAAGAATCGGTTCAAGATCACATATTGATAGACATGATAAAAAAACAAGTCATATAACAATAGTTGTGGCTGAGAAAAATTAGTAAAGGAGGTTATCGGATGGGACAAAAAGTAAATCCACATGGAATGAGAATTGGGATAATCAAAGATTGGCAGTCAAAATGGTATTCAAATAGTAAAGATTTTTCTAAATATCTTGCATCTGATTTGAAAATTAGAAAATATTTAGATAAAAGATTAAAAGATGCTGCTGTTTCAAATATTAATATTGAAAGAAATACTAAGAAAACAGAAGTTATTATATATACTGCTAAACCAGGTGTCGTAATTGGTCATGGTGGAGAAGAAATAGAAAAAATAAAAAAAGAATTATGCAAATTAACTAATGAAAATATTGTTGTTTCAATATTTGAAATAAAAAATCCAGATATGGTAGCTCAACTAGTTGCAAATAATATAGCTAAACAAATTGAAAACAGAGGCTCATATAGAATGGCTCAAAAAAGAGCAATAAGAAATACTATGAAAGCGGGAGCAAAAGGTATTAAAACTTTAGCATCTGGTCGTTTAAATGGTGTAGATATTGCACGTTCAGAAGGTTATAGTGAAGGTACTATTCCACTTCATACTTTAAGAGCAGATGTTGACTATGCAACAGCAGAAGCAGATACTACATTTGGAAAAATAGGTATAAAGGTATGGATCTATAAAGGTGAAATACTTCCTAAAAAGAATGGTAAAGGAGGTAATAAACATGCCGCTAATGCCAAAAAGAACTAAATTTAGAAAACCTCATAGAATCTATTATGAAGGAAAAGCAAAGGGTAATACAGAACTTCATTTTGGAGAATATGGTCTTCAAGCAAAAGAAGGTGCTTGGATAACTACTCAGCAAATTGAAGCTGCCCGTGTTGCAATGACTCGTTATATGAAACGTGGTGGTAAAGTATGGGTAAACATATTTCCACATTTATCATTAACAAGAAAACCTGCTGAAACTCGTCAAGGTAAAGGTAAAGGTAATCCAGAACTATGGGTAGCAGTAGTAAAAGAAGGAAAAATAATGTTTGAAATTGCAGGTGTATCTGAAGAAGTAGCCCGTGAAGCACTTAGACTTGCAATGCACAAATTGCCAGTTAAATGTAAATTTGTAAAGAAAGAAGAAAGTGGTGAAGCAAATGAAGATTAGTGAAATAAGAGAATTAACCACTGAAGAACTAATAGAAAAACAAGAAGAGTTTAAAGAAGAGTTATTTAACTTACGTTTTGCAAGTGCAACAGGTAATTTAGAAAAACCTTCTAGAATAAAAGAAATTAGAAAGACTATCGCTAGAATAAAGATGGTTATTCATCAACGCGAAGAAAAAAATAAGTAGGAGGAAAGGTATGGAAAAGAAACGTAAAGAGATTATTGGTATCGTTGTTAGTGATAAGAACGATAAAACAATAACTATTAAATCAGAGACATATCGTAAACATCCATTATATAATAAGCGTGTTAAAGTTTCTAAAAAGTATACTGCACACGATGAATTAAATAAAGCTAAAGTAGGAGATAAGGTACGTATTGCAGAAACTAGACCATTATCTAAAACTAAAAGATATGAACTAGTTGAAATTGTTGAAGAAGCAATAATTTTATAATCTCTGTTGCTTAAAAGGAGGATTAATTATGATTCAACAAGAAAGTAGATTAAAAGTAGCTGATAATTCTGGAGCAAAAGAGTTATTAGTAATAAGAGTTCTTGGTGGAAACAAAAAATTTGGTGACGTAGGAGATACAGTTGTTGGAACTGTAAAAAGAGCAACTCCTAATGGTACAACACAAAAAGGTAAAGTTGTAAAGGCTGTAATTGTAAGAACAAAATCTGCTGTTAGAAGAGAAGATGGATCTTACATAAGATTTGATGACAATGCATGTGTAATAATTAAAGACGATAAGAGTCCAGTTGGAACACGTGTACTTGGCCCAGTAGCACGTGAACTTCGTGATGCAGGATTTATGAAAATAGTATCACTAGCAAAAGAAGTGCTATAGGATTTTAAAGGAGGATAACAATGAACTTTAAAGTTGGAGATAAAGTAGTGGTTATCGCTGGTAAAGATAAAGGTAAAGAAGGAAAAATTATCAAAACAATCAAAAAAGATAATAAGGTAGTAGTTGAAGGAATAAACATCGTTACAAAACACGTTAAGCCATCAGCACAAAATGAAAATGGTGGAATAATTAAAATTGAAGCGCCAATTCATGCATCTAATGTTATGATTATTGATCCAAAAACTAAAAAGAGAACCAGAATAGCTCATGAAATTGATGAAAATGGTAAAAAATATAGAATTTCAGTGAAATCTAAAGAGAGACTTAATTAAGTGAAAGGAGGGTATTTATGAACCGCCTAAAAGAAAAATATGTAAATGAAATAGTTCCTAGTTTAACTAAAAAATATAATTATACGTCTGTTATGCAGGTTCCTAAATTAGAAAAAATCGTTATTAATATAGGAGTAGGAGATGCAACAACTAATAGTAAATTACTTGATGCAGCTGTTAATGAACTTGAGTTAATTACAGGTGCTAAACCAGTAGTTACTAAAGCTAAAAAATCAATTGCTGGATTTAAATTAAGAGAGGGTCAAGCAATTGGTTGCAAAGTAACATTACGTGGTGAGAAAATGTATACATTCTTAGAAAAATTAATAAGAATTCATTTACCTCGTGTACGTGATTTTAGAGGTGTTTCTCCAAAAGCATTTGATGGAAGAGGAAATTATACATTAGGTATTAAGGAACAAATGATTTTTACAGAGATAGAATACGATAACATTGTAAAAAGTCGTGGAATGGATATTGTTTTTGTTACAACAGCACAAACTAATGAAGAAGCATTTGACTTGTTAGATGGAATCGGAATTCCTTTTAGAAAGTAATAGGAGGATACAAAGTGGCAAAGAAAAGTATGATTGTAAAATCACAAAGAAAACAAAAGTACAAAGTTCGTGAATATACACGTTGCGAAAGATGTGGAAGACCACATTCAGTACTTAAAAAGTATGGTATTTGTCGTATTTGCTTTAGAGAACTAGCATATAAAGGTCAAATACCAGGTGTAAAAAAATCTAGTTGGTAGAATGAAGGGAGGATATTATGGTAGTATCATGTCCAATCGCAGATATGCTTACAAGAATTCGTAATGCTAACCAAATGCGTTATGAAGAAGTTTCTATGCCAACATCAAAAATGAAGGTTGAAATAGCAAGCATTTTAAAAAGCGAAGGTTTTATAAAAGATTTTAAAGAAACAAAGGATGATGTACAAGGTACATTAACATTAACTTTAAAATATGGGGAAAAGAAAGAAAGAGTAATTTCAGGTTTAAAATGTATTTCAAAACCAGGATTACGTGTTTATGCAAAAGCTGATAATATTCCTAGAGTATTAAATGGTTTAGGAATTGCTATTATATCAACATCTAAGGGAGTTATGACTGATAAGGAAGCTCGCAAGGAAAATGTTGGTGGAGAAGTTTTAGCATATATTTGGTAATAAAATTTAGTAAGGAGGCTTTTAAATATGAGTCGTATTGGTAACAGAGTTATAAAAGTACCTACTTCAGTTACAGTAGAAAATAATAGTAATATTGTTACTGTTAAAGGTCCTAAAGGAGAACTATCTTATGAAGTTAATAATAATTTAAAGGTTAACATTTTAGAGGGTTCTGTTACTGTTGAAAGATTAAATGAAGATAAGCAAACAAAAGCAATGCACGGTACAACTAATGCTATAATAACTAATATGATTGAAGGTGTTAATTCAGGTTTTTCTAAAGGACTTGAAATCATCGGTGTTGGTTATCGTTTTACACTAAAAGGAAATAAATTAGTAGTAAATGCTGGATATTCACATCCTGTTGAAGTAGAAATACCTAAAGAAATTGAAGTAGAATCAGTTAGTAATACAGAAATAGTTGTTAAAGGTATTGATAAAGAATTAGTTGGAGAATTTGCAGCTAATATTAGAAAAATAAGAAAACCAGAACCATATAAGGGTAAAGGTATTCGTTATAAAGGTGAATATATCCGTCGTAAAGAAGGAAAGAAAGCATCTAAATAGTAGAAAAGGAGAGTCTTATATATTATGATAAAAAAAGTATCTCGTAATGAAGCTCGTCAAGCTAGACATAAACGTATTAGAACAAAAATAAGTGGTACAAAAGATATTCCAAGATTAAACGTATTTAGATCTTCTAAACATATCACTGTTCAAATTATCGATGATGAAAATGGTGTAACTTTAGTTTCAGCATCATCAATGGATAAAGATTTAAAACTATCTAATGGTGGTAATATAGAAGCAGCTAAAAAGGTTGGAGAAGCAATTGCTAAAAAAGCTACTAAGGCTGGTATAACAAAAGTAGTTTTTGATAGAGGTGGATACCTATATCACGGAAGAGTAGAAGCTCTTGCTAATTCAGCACGTGAAAATGGATTAGAATTCTAAGGAGGGTAATAATGGAAAAAAAGTTTAACAACCCACGTAAAGATGATTATAAAGACGAAGTAATAGATATTCGTCGTGTTACTAAAGTAACAAAAGGTGGACGTACTTTACATTTTTCCGCAACAGTTGCAGTAGGTGATGGTAAAGGACTTATTGGTATTGGTTCGGGAAAATCAAATGAAGTAGTTGAAGCCATTAAAAAAGCTAGAATGCAAGCTGTTAAAAGTGTACATAAAATTGAAATTGTTGATAACAGAACTATATCTCATGAAATGATAGGAACAAGTGGAGCAGCAAGAGTATTAATTAAACCTGCTAAAGCTGGTACTGGTATTATTGCTGGTGGGCCAGTTAGAACAGTATTAGAACTTGCTGGTGTAAAGGATGTTGTTTCTAAATCACTTGGATCAAATACTAAAATTAATACTGCAAGAGCAACTATGAATGCATTACTTGCTCAAAAATCAGTTAGCCATGTTGCTAAATTAAGAGGAAAAACTGTAGAGGAGATTTTAGGATAATGAAATTACATGAATTAAAATATAACGATGGTGCTATTTCTGAAGCTAAGAGAAAAGGTAGAGGAACTAGTAGTGGAAATGGTAAAACTTCAGGAAAAGGTCAGAAAGGACAAAACTCTCGTAGTGGTGGTGGAGTAAGACCTGGATTTGAAGGTGGACAAAATCCATTATTTAGAAGAGTACCAAAAAGAGGATTCAATAACTATAATTTTGCAGTTAGATATGCAGTAATTAATATAAGTGATTTAAATAAGTTTGAAGATGGTGCAGAAATAACACCAGAACTATTAAAAGAAATGGGATTAGTAAAAAAACAATTAGATGGTATTAAAGTACTAGGTAATGGTAATTTAGAGAAAAAATTAACAGTTAAAGCATCTATGTTCTCAAAATCAGCTAGGGAAAAAATCGAAAAGAATGGTGGAAAAGCAGAGGTGATTTAAGATGTTTGCTATGTTCAAACGAATCTTTGCACCTAGAAATAAAGAACTTAAAAAAAGAATATTATTTACATTAGGTGCACTAGCAGTATTTGCTGTTGGAACATCTATAAGAATTCCAGGTACTACTAGCATTAGTAATGACCTTGGATTTTTGGAATTATTGAACTCCATGGGTGGAGGAGCACTTAAAAGAGGATCAATATTTGGTCTTGGTGTAATGCCATACATTAGTGCATCAATAATCATTCAATTATTTTCTATGAACATTATCCCTTATTTTACAGATCTTGCAAAAGAGGGATATACAGGTAGAAGAAAATTAAATACAATAACAAGATATTTGGGAATTGCAATCGCATTTATTCAAGGATTAATATTGGCCTTGGGTATTGTGGGTAAAAATGCCAATGCATTTGAATATGTTAGAGTTTCTATAATACTAACAGCTGGTACAGCATTTCTGTTATGGATAGGAGATCAAATTACGCAAAAGGGTGTAGGTAATGGTCTTTCTCTAATAATTATGGCAGGTATTGTAGCAGGATTACCATATATGTTTACAGAAGCATTTAAGACATTTGTTTTGGGTAATGATAATTTATTTATTGGTATTGTTTCATTTACAATATATGTATTAATATATATAGCAATCGTAGTAGGCGTTGTGTTCATTCAGGAATCTGAAAGAAGAATACCTATACAATATTCGAATAAAACAGCAAGTAGTTATGGTGCAAAACAAACATATATACCATTTAAGGTAAATGCAGCAAGCGTTATGCCAGTAATATTTGCATCAACCATAATAGCAATTCCACAAACACTAGCAAATTTTATTACTAATGAGGGTTATATAAAATTTGTAAATAATTATTTGAATTATAATACAGTAATAGGCTTAATAATTTATTTATTATTAATTGTATTATTTTCATACATATATACACTTCTTCAATTTAGACCTGATGATATTGCAGAAAATTTACAGAAGAATGGTGGATATATTCCTGGAATAAGACCAGGTGTAGAGACAAAAAAATATATTAAATCAGTACTTATTAAAATTACAACATTTGGTACATTGTTTTTGGTTGTAATAGCAGCTTTACCAATAGTATTTTCGAACTACTCAAACGTAGAAAATGCAAATATAACACTTGGTGGTACGGGAATATTAATTGTTGTTGGTGTAGCACTTGAAACTTATAAACAAATAGAAAGTGTACTAAGTCAAAAAGAATACAGAGGAAGATTTTAATGAGTAATATACTTTTGATATCAGCACCAAGTGCAGGCAAAGGTGTAATAGCTAAATATTTAAGAGAAAAATATAATTTAGTTCATATGTCAATTGGGAATCTACTTAGAGAAAAATCATTAAATGATGAACCACTAAAAAAAATACTAGCTGAAGGCAATTTTGCAAATAATGAAATAGTATATAATTTATTTGAAAAATTTCTAGAGGAAAATTCTGGTGCAAATTTTGTATTCGATGGATTCCCAAGATTAATCGAGCAAATAAAATCATTTGAATCTATTTTAAATAAATATAATATATCTTTAGATAAGGTTATATATATAAACACAGATAAAGATATAGCAAAAAAGAGAATTTTAGGTAGGTTAATATGTAAGAATTGCAATGAAATATATGGTAAATACCTTGATAATCTAGATGATTTAAAATGTAAAAAGTGTGGAGAAAATTTATATCCTAGAGATGATGATAAATTATCAACATATGAAAACAGATATGAATTATTTATTCAAAATACAATTCCTGTTATTGAATATTTTAAAAATAGATATGATTTTTATGAAGTATCCAATAATGGTGATATAAATGATACATATAATCAAATAGATGAAATTATGAAAGGAAATGATGAAAATGATAACAATTAAATCTGATAGGGAGATAGAGCTAATGAAAATCGCAGGTTCAATTGTTTATGAAACACATCAGTATTTAAAGCCATATGTTAAACCTGGAATTAAAACTATAGATTTAGATAGGATGGCAGAAGATTTTATAAAAAGTAAAGGTGCAACTCCATCTTGTAAGGGTTATGAGGGATTTCCCTATACTCTATGTATATCAGTAAATGATGAAGTAGTTCATGGATTCCCAAGTGAATACAAATTAAAAGAAGGAGATATTGTATCAATAGATATATGTGCTTGTTATAAAGGATATCATGGTGATTCTGCTTGGACTTATGCTGTTGGTAAAATATCAGATGATGATAAATATCTAATGAAGCATACAGAAAAAGCTTTGTATGAAGGAATAAAACAAGCAGTTGTTGGTAATAGAGTTGGAGATATTTCAAATAGTGTTGAAGTATATGCCAGAGAGCATAACTTAGGTGTGGTTAAGGAACTTGTTGGCCATGGGGTTGGAACTAATCTTCATGAAGATCCAAATGTTCCAAATTATGGTGAAAAGGGCAAAGGACCTTTACTTAAAGCAGGTATGGTTATTGCAATAGAACCAATGTTAACTTTTGGTGATGAAAGCATTTATGTTGATGATAACGAGTGGACTATTAAAACAGATGATGAATCTAATGCGGCACATTTTGAACATACTGTACTTATTACCGAAAATGGACCAGTCTGTTTAACAGGAGATGAGAAAAATGGCTAAAAATGATATGATTGAAATCGAAGGAAAAGTAATCGATGTATTACCAGGTGGTAAATTCAAGGTTAGTCTTGAAAATGGACACACTGTAGAAGCTCATGTTTCTGGTAAAATACGAATGAATAATATTCGCATCTTACCAGGTGATACAGTTGTCATGGAATTATCACCCGCAGATATAACACATGGGCGTATAATATGGAATAAAAGATAATGGAGGTATATTATGAAAGTTAGAGCTTCAGTAAAACCTATTTGCGATAAATGCAAAGTAATTAAAAGAAAAGGTGTTTTAAGAGTTATTTGTAGTAACCCAAAACACAAACAAAGACAAGGTTAATAGGAGGTGTACTTAAATGGCACGTTTTAAAGGTATAGATATTCCAAAAGAAAAAAGAGTTGAAATTGGTTTAACTTATATTTATGGAATAGGTAGAAGTTTATCAAACAAAATTTTAGCAGATGCGGGTGTTGATAAAAATAAGAAAGTAAAAGATTTAACACAAGAAGATGAAGCTAAAATTCGTGAACAAATTGAAAAATATAATGTTGAAGGTGACTTAAGACGCGAGGTAAGTCTTAACATCAAAACTAAAATGGAAATTGGTTCTTATCAAGGTATTCGTCATAAAAGAGGTTTACCAGTTAGAGGACAAAGTACTAGAAGTAATGCAAGAACTCGTAAGGGTAAAGGTAAGACAGTAGCTAATAAAAAGAAATAATAAATAATAAAGGAGGTTAGTCTAATGGCTTATAAAGCAAGAAAACGTAAAGTTAAGAAGAATGTGCCTACTGGATGTGTACACATTCAAGCAACATTCAATAATACAATAATAACTATATCTGATGAAGCAGGTAATGCGGTAAGTTGGGCATCAGCAGGTACAATTGGTTATAAAGGAAGTAAGAAATCAACACCATATGCAGCTCAAATGGCTTCTGAGTCAGCAGCAAAAAAAGCATATGATGCTGGTATGAGAAAAGTAGATGTTTTAGTTAAAGGTCTTGGACCAGGACGTGAAACTGCAATTCGTTCTTTAGGAGTAGAGGGCCTTGAAATTCAATCTATAACAGATGTAACACCAGTACCACATAATGGTTGTCGTCCACCAAAACGTCCACGTGGATAATAAAAGATAAGGAGTGTGTTTATGATAAAATTTGAAAAACCACAATACAAAGTAACAGAGTATGTTGAAAGTAATAATTATGGAAAATTCGAGATAGAACCTTTAGAAAGAGGTTTTGGTACAACTATTGGAAATGCACTAAGAAGGGTAATGTTATCTAGTTTACCTGGTTCTGCAATTACTTCAGTAAAAATTGATGGAGTAATGCATGAATTTCAGACTATAGATGGAATAATGGAGGATGTAACAACAATAATTTTAAATTTAAAAAATGTTGTTGTTAAAAATCATACTGAAGAGGACAAAGTTATAACACTTATAACAAATAAAGAGGGAGTAGTAACAGCAGGGGATATTGAGTGTCCTTCTGATGTTGAAATAATTAATAAAGACCAAGAAATTGCTACAATAGTAAAAGGTGGAAGTTTAAACATGGAAATGACTATTTCAAATGGTCGTGGTTTTGTTAGGGCAGAAGCTAATAAAAAATTACTTGGTGATGTAAAGATTGGTACTATTGCTATTGACTCATCTTATTCTCCAATTGAAAGAGTTAATATTGAAGTTGAGGATGCCCGTGTAGGACAAGCAACAAATTATGATAAATTGACTTTAGAAGTTTGGACAAATGGTGCAATGAAACCAGAGGAATCAATTGCACTTGCATCAAGAATTATTACTGAACACTTTGAAATCTTAACTGAGCTTAATAGTATTGCCGATATTAAAGGATTAATGACTGAACAAGATGAAGATCCAAAGATAAAAGCGCTTGAAACATCAATTGATGATATGGAATTCTCAGTAAGAGCATACAACTGCTTAAAGAGATCTGGAATCAATACTATGCAAGATTTAGTAAATAGAAAAGAAAGTGACATGATGAAAATAAGAAATTTAGGAAAGAAATCTTTAAAGGAAGTTTTAGACAAAGTTAGAGAAATGGGATTATCTTTCAGAGAAGACGATTAATAGGAGGAAAACATGGCTTATAGAAAATTAGGTAGAGATAATAAACATAGACGTGCTATGCTTGCCAATTTAACGAAAGCTGTTATCATGAATGAATCAATTGAAACTACAGAAACTCGTGCTAAAGAAGTAAGAAAATTTGTAGATAAAATGATTACTTATGGTAAAAAGGGTGATTTGGTTTCAAGAAGAAAAGCATATGCATTCTTACATAATGATAAAGCTTGCGTTGAAAAAATATTTAACGATTTAGCTAAGCGTTATGAAGGAAGAAATGGTGGCTATACTAGAATAGTAAAATTCCAAGAAAGAAAAGGAGACGATGCATTAATTGTTATGCTTGAATTAGTATAACATGCATCATCTTTTTTTTATATATTTTTTATATTGATTGACATTAAATAAATTAATTGGTATACTTATAACAGAATAGAATAGAGAGGTGTTGACTATGGAGTCAATGGATGAAATACTTGATTTAGATGAACTTCAAGAAGGTATATTAGATGATACATTAAAAGATTTTATGGTAAAAGATGAGCAGGCAGCTAAATTATTAAAAGAAAAAATAGATGAGTTAAATAATGAAGGGGAAAAGTTATCACAAAAGGAAGAAGAGATAAAATCATTAGAAGAATCTAACAGGGAAAAAATAAGTTCAAATGCATCTCCAGATGAACTTATTGAAATTGCTGGAAAGTTAAAAGAAGCAGAAAGTGAGCTATCAAAGATAACAGATAATATTAAAAAACTAGAGTCTGAGAGAGAGGAGCTTATTGAAACAAAAAATAATATTGAAAAATCTAAGCAAGAATATATTAAGAATTTAAATTCTACTAATTCTGATTATGATGAACAAATGAAAAAAATCTCTGAAGCAATTGAAGTATGTGATAATCCTACTTTAAAACAAGTTTTAAATGACGTTAAATTAGCAAAGGAAAAGGAATTAGCCGTTTTACAAGAAAAAAGAAATAGTGAGCTTAAAACTGTTTTAAATGATGTTAAAAAACAACCAGATTTTTCTAAATTAGATCAAGATATGTTAAATGATAAAATAGATATTAATTCTAATAATGAAATTAACAAGGATACTGTTCAGAATAATAATGACAAAGTAATTTTAGATGTTGTTAATAATTATCCTATATTAGATGATGCAGAAGAAAAGGTGGATATACCTGCAAATGATTCATCTGATTTAATTAATTTAGGATCCATTTTATCAAATGTAGAAATAAAAGAAACCAATGATTCAATTGAAAAACCAAGTTTAAACAATATAAGTGTTGATGATTTAGTATTACCAGATGTTAATATATCAGATTATAATAACCAAAATAAAGTTAAAATTATATTTGAAAAAAATGTACCAAATGCTTTATTAAAGGAAATATTTACGTCAAGTCGTATAATGCCAGTATTATATGATTATTTAGATAACAAAGGAGGTTCATTAATATAATGTCTTCAAATAAACAAATATTAAAATTAGAAAATAATAGGGAATACTTTAAATTACAAGAGATAAATCATGGAGGTATAAATTATTTTCTTATAATGAATGTAGATAATGAATCTGATATAAAAATAGTTAAAAAAATATTAATCGATGATGAAGATTATATAATTGATATTGAAGATGAAAAACTTTTAACTGAATTAAAATCAAAATTTAAGTCTATGGTAGATGAAGATAAGGAAATATTTAAATAAAAAAATTAAGAAAATTATAAATATTAATTTTCTTTTTTTCTTTTTTTTAGTATAATATAAACTAATTTATATGAGGTGGCAGTATGAGTTATATATCTATTAAAAATTTAAATTTTGGTTATGATAAAAAAAGAATTTTTAATGATATAAATATAAATATAGAAAAGGGCAGTTTAGTAGCCTTAACATCTTCAAATTCTTCTGGGAAGACATCTTTATTAAATATTATATATGGTAATATAATTACAGAAAGAACTATATTTATTAATAATGTAGAACTAAATCAAAATAATGTTGAAAACTTTCAAAGAAAAGTAACCTTTTTCACGCCATGTATTAAATTTTATTCCAAGACTGTACTAGATGAACTTTTACTAGAATTAGGCGCAGATAATATCATAAATAAAAATAAGATAAAAAAAATATTACAAGAATTTAATATGATTAAATATATTGACAAGTCACCATTATGCTTAAGTTATATTGAAACTCAAAAATTAAATTTAGTAAAAGCAATTTTAAAAAAATCAGAAATATTATTAATAGATAATATCTTCTCCTATTTTGATAAATATTCCAAAATTGAATTTATAGGATTAATAAAAAAATACCAAATTGATAATGGATTAACTGTGGTGTACGCTACTAATGATTTAAATGATATAGTTTTTTGTGATAAAGTAATAATGATTAATAGTGCACATGTATTATATGATGGTCCTGTTGATAAGATTTATTTGAATGAAAAATTATTAAAAGAATCCAAAATAAATATACCAGTTTTAAATGAATTAATGGATAAATTAAAGTTATATGATATTATAAATGAAAATGTTTGTACAATTAATGAAATGGTGGATGAAATATGCAAATAAGGGTAGAAAACTTATTCTTTAATGGGATAGAAAATGTAAGTTTTGATATAGAAAGAGAAAAAATAACAGGTATTATATGTAATAATATTGATGATTTAGGTAATATAAATGAATCAATTTATGAAAATAAAAAACAAAAGGGAATTATAAAATATATTCCTAGATATAATATAAAAAAGATGGGATTAATATCAATAAAAGAAATAAATAATATGATTTATGGAAATTCATATGATTTTATATTGTCAAAATCAAAGGAATATAAATATAATACCGATAAATTACAGGAAATAATAAAAATAATTGGAATTACAGATAGTATTTTAAAAAGGGATATATCAACTCTAAGCACTAGTGAAAAAATAAAAGTATTATTTGCACGTGTTTTATTATATAATCCAGATACTATTTTAATTGATAATATTTTTCCAGAATTAGATTCCAAATCAAGAGATAAATTATTTAAAATATTAATAAAATTAAATAAGTTTGAACATAAAACTATAGTTATATCAACTATTGATGTTGATACTATATTTGAGTTTGTAGATAATATTATATTAATAAATAATGGGGTATGTTTATCTTGCTCAGATAAGTACTCATCATATGAAAATGACAATATATTAGATAATGATTTAATTGAAAAACCTCTTGTTGTTAATATTTCAAATAAAATTTATGAAAAAAATCAAATAAAACTAGGTAAAAATGATAGCATAAACGAATTAATAAAAGCTATATATAGAGAAGTTAGGTGATAAAGTGGTTAGATATTTAATAAATTTTTCATATGATGGATCAAATTATAATGGATATCAAAAACAAAAAGGATTAAATACCATTCAGGGAAAAATAGAAGAGGCACTTAAATCTATTAATAATGGAAAAGAAACAAAATTTTCTTCATCAGGTAGAACTGATGCTTTTGTCCATGCAAATAATCAATATGGTCATGCTGATATCGATGTAAAAATTACGGAAGATAAATTAAAAAGGGCGTTAAATAGTTTTTTACCCGACGATATATATGTAAAAAATGTAAAGATTGTTAGTAATGATTTCCATTCTAGATATATGGTAAAAGAAAAAGAGTATGTATATATTCTAAATCTATCAGAATATAATGCCATCCAAAGAAAATATGTGTATCAATTTTGCAAAAAATTAAATATTAGAAAAATGAGAAAAGCATTAAAACATATAAGAGGTACACATGATTTTTCAAATTTATCATCTAATGAATATAAAGAGAAAAATACAATAAGGACCATTTATAACGCAAAAATAACTAAAAAGAAAAATTATTTAATTTTTTCATTTATTGCGAATGGATTTTTAAAATATATGGTTAGAATAATAGTGGGAGTATTAATTGAAGTTGGCCAAAGTAAACTTAATGAAAAAGATATTAAAAAAATATTAGATGGAACTTATAAAGGAAATTATAAAAAAGTAGCGCCTCCTGAAGGTTTATATTTAAACAACGTTAAGTATAAAAAAATATAGATAATTTTATATCTATATCTTAATCATGACTTTCTATAGTATCAACTAATAGTTTTATATTGATTATTCCACATATACCAACTATTATGTAAATAATTTTTGTAAGTAAACTATCTGCACCACCAAATATTAGTGCAACTAAATTAAAATCAAATAAACCTATTAGTCCCCAATTTATCGCACCAATTATTGTTAATGTTAATGCAATTGCTTGTAATGTTTTCATTATTTTCCTCCTTTAATCTAATATCATTAATTATATTAAACAAAAAAAATAAAATTATTCATGAATATTTAATATTTGTAACTAATATAATTAATTGAAATACAAAGAAGAGGTGAAAGTTTGAAAAAAATATTTTTTACAGGATTAATTTTAAGTTTATTTTTTTTAACAGGATGTGGTAAATATACTGAAAAAAGTATAGTTAAAGATTTAAATAAAAAAATAAATCAAGTAACAGGATATCATATAGAAGGAAATATGGAAATATATAACGGAGAAGATGTATATAAATATGATATAGCATCATCTTATGAAAATGATTGCTATAGAGTTAGTTTAATTAACAAAGCGAATAATCATGAACAGATAATACTTAGAAATTCTGATGGAGTATATGTTCTAACACCATCATTAAATAAGAGTTTTAAATTTCAAAGTAATTGGCCGGAAAATAGTTCGCAAGTTTATATACTTCAATCATTACAAAATGATATAAACGAAGATAGTAATATAACATTAGAAGAAAAAGATGGTACATACATATTAAATACTAAAATTAGTCATACTAATAATAAGAATCTAGTATCACAAAAAATTTACTTAGATAAAAAACTTAATTTTACAAAAGTTGAAGTATTTGATGAATCTGGAAATATTCAAATAAAAATGGTATTTGATTCAACAGACCTAAAGGCAACATTTAATAATAAATATTTTTCAACTAGTGAAAATATGAAAACAAGTTTAACTACTAGTGAGTCAAAAAATTCAACTACAAAAAACTCTACATCAGGCAATTCAACTACAGAAAACCCTACATCTAACAGTTCAACTACAGAAAGTGAAAATAGGACACAAAATAATAACTCTGAATCAAGTTCAACAGATAAAGAAACATCTATATTAGAAGAATCAATATATCCAATGTATTTGCCTAGCGGTACTTATTTGAGCGATGAGGAAACAGTATCAAAAGAAGATGGCGATAGAATAATATTGACATTTGCAGGAGAATCCCCATTTATATTAGTAGAAGAAAGTGTAAATGCATCACAAGAGATGGAAATAATACCAGTATATGGTGAACCTACAATACTTATGGATACAGTTGGTGCATTATCAGAATCATCAGTAAACTTTATATCAAACGGAGTAGAATATTACATAGCATCTGAAAGTTTAACAATGCAAGAAATAATACAAGTTGCTGAGTCTATAAGCACACTTCCTGTTATGAAGTAAAATATATATTAAGATAGATATAAATATGAATTTAGAATATTCATTATAAGTATCTATTTTTTTAATTTTAAATGTTATAATCTGTTTCTACCGATGTTTGTTATAATAAAAAAGTATAAAGATTTCAAAATTTTAATCTTAAAATCTTTATGTTTGGAATTATACATGTTATAATTAAACTGGTGATAAAAGTGAGCAGGAAACAAATCTTGAAAAATATTGAAAAAAATTCAAAGAATAATATATCAAAAACTGGTAAAGATGGTTATTTTAAATTTATTACTACTTTAGCAGTAATGTTATTAATTTTAGTGTTAACATATTTCTTAATAGGATTATTTTATACCAAAGAAATTAATTTAAAGAAAGAAAATATAGCAGAAGAAAACGAGGATATCAGTGTTGATAATACAACAATTATGCTAAGTCAATTATTTAGTCAACATGATGAAGAATATTACGTTTTAGTTTATGATTTTTCTGATAAATTATCAATAATACCATCATGGCTGTCATTATATGAGGGTTCAAATGATACATTAACTGTTTATAAAGCTGACTCTTCAAAGAAATTTAATTCAAAATATATAGTAGAAGAGAATAGCAATAAAAATGCAAATTCTCTATCTGAATTAAGGGTTATATCCCCAACATTGATTAAAGTAAAAGATAATAAAATTATACAATATATAGAAGGAGAAGATTCTATAAAAGAGGTATTTAAAAATAATTAGTATAGAAGAAGGAAGATGAAAAAATGGAAAAAAAGAAAATCCAAAATTGTATTAGAATAGCAATTATAGTAGTCTTATCAATGATGATAGGTTCAGCTATAACAATGTTTATAAAAACTGACTATAAAGTAGAAAAAAAGGTTAGTTTGAATAATAAATATTCTGAATTTGAACCTTTATATGAAGCATATGATGCTATAATGAAAAATTATTATGATGATGTTAGTAGTAAAAATCTTATAGATGGTGCATTAAATGGTATGCTCGAATCATTAAATGATAAACATTCTATGTATTTTGATAAGCAAAGTAAAGAAGAATTTGACGCTGAATTATCAGGTACATATTATGGCATAGGAGCGCAAATTCAGCTTACTTCGGATGGAAATGTTAAAATTGTTAAAATATTTGATGATTCTCCCGCACAAAAGGCTGGATTAAAAGTCAATGATATTTTTGTGAGCGTAGATGGAGAATCTACAGAGGGTATGAATGCGACAGATGTTGCTAGTAAGTTAAAAAGTACTGATGTGAAAAAATCAAAGATTATTGTAAATAGAGATGGAGAAAATATAGAATTTAATGTTATTAAAGAAAATGTAACACTATTTTCAGTAAGTTCAGAAATGTTAAAATCATCAAATAAAAATATAGGTTATATAGGTGTTAGTATATTTGGGCAAAAAACATATACTCAATTTTATGATGCTTTAACAAAATTAGAAAAGCAAGATATGGACTCTTTAATAATCGATTTAAGAGGGAATACTGGGGGATACCTATATACTGTAACAAATATGCTTGAATTATTTATTGATAAGGGTAATGTAATATATAAAATGCAAACTAATGAAGGAATTACAGACTATAAAACTACAACAAGTAAAAGCAAAAATTATAAAGTTGTAATATTAATAGATGAATCAAGTGCATCAGCCTCTGAGATAATGGCAGCTGCAATGAAAGAGAAATATTCCGCAGTACTTGTAGGTAAAACTACATATGGTAAGGGAACAGTGCAAACAACTAAAGAGTTATCTAATGGTGCCATGATAAAATATACAATTGAAAAATGGCTTACACCTAGTGGAAAAAATATAGATGGTGAGGGTATTAAACCTGATTATGAAGTTGATATGACCGATGAATATACCAATAATCCATCAAATGAAAATGACGTTCAATTACAAAAAGCATTAGAATTGTTAAAATAATAAGTAAAAAATAAGTATAAAATAACTTATTTTTTTTATTTTCTTTTAAAAAGAAGAAAAAGCAGTTATAATATTATTTGAAAGGAAAATGTATATGAAGTATGGAGAAAAATATAATATACATGGTTATAAACATAATGGTGATTTATATAAGGTTTGGGATGAGACCATTTTCCTAGATCAAACAGATGAATACTATGTATTTGCAAATAATAAAATAAAGGTTACAGAAAAAGATGGTAGGAGTTGGAGAACAAAAGAACCAGCAATAACTTTTTATTATAAAAAAAGGTGGTTTAATATAATAGCGCAGTTAAAGAATAGGGGTATCTATTATTATTGTAATATTTCATCACCAGTTATAATAGAGAATAAAACAATAAAGTATATTGACTATGATTATGATCTTAGAGTTTTTCCCGATGGTTCATATAAGGTACTCGATAAATCTGAATTTGAATATCACAAAAAAATTATGAATTATTCAAAAGATTTAGAAATCATTATAGAATATGAGTTAGATAATTTAATAAATATATATAAAAATGGTGACCCTCCATTTAATGATGAAACTGTAAAGTATTATTCGGATTTATATAAAAAATATTCTGAAAAAAATAAAAAAAATACATCAATTTAAGATAAATGAATATATTATAATGTAGTCTAAATTAAAAAAATTGCAGCTAAAAAACCTTTAAAAATACTTATAATTGAACCAAAAATCATATTTCGACAAAAAAATCAAAAAAAAGTAAAAAAAGTGTTGACACAAAAAAATTGATATGGTAATATTAATGTGCGCTGTGAAAAAAAAGATTACAAAAACAAAATAATATCACAGAGTAAATGATCTTTGAAAACTGAGTAAAACGTCATGTTTTTTTGAGTAACTAGGATTAAACATATTTTTATTGAGAGTTTGATCCTGGCTCAGGATGAA